>CATYHY010000047.1 GCA_958407085.1 uncultured Collinsella sp.
TTGCGGCGACAGCAACTTGGGCGCTCCGTCGAGCGATCCCGTAAACAGCGCAAACCCCAGCACCACGGCGGTGCCGATGGAAAGTGCTTGCTTGTAGGCGGGCTTGCGCGACATTGAGGCTCCTGGATGGACGGTTGGGAATCTACCAGTCTAGCAGGAGCCGGCAAGGGCCGTTCTGTCGAACAAATACTTAAGATTTGAGACAAACGCTACTGATTCATTTGTCCCGCGGTCTAGATCGAGGTGGAGTCGAGCCAGTTGAGCTTGCACTCGAGAATGCGCTGCTCGCCGGGTTCGCTGCTTCCGTCAAGTAGGGCGAGCAGCATCTCGGCTGCTTCGCGACCTTCTTGGTCGACGGGCTCGATGATGGTGGAGACGGTCGGTGTGGTGAGATTAGTCCAGTCTTCGCAGTTGAGTCCCAAAAGGCCGATTTGCTGCGGAAGCAGATGGGCCATTGGCTGGAGGGCCTTGTAGACACGGGGAAGTGCCCACTGATTTTGCACGAAGATAAGGGTTCGCTTGGCGGGATTGAACTTGAATTTAAAGTATTCAGTGAGCTCGTTGATTGACGGCTTGTTGTGATCGATGGGAATCGCTTTGTAGAGCCGCCCGTTCGCTGCCAGCGCCTCGGCATACCCCTGAAAACGCTCCATGCGGGTGCGCATTTCGGTCATGTTGGCGGCAATGGAAAAGAAATCTTCGTAGCCGGCGTCGAGGAGTGCCTGTGTGGCGTTGTACACGCCGTCGTAAAGGTTGGTTTTGATCCAGCTGGTACCTGGGCTATAGATGGCCGCATCGAAAAAGACGACCGGCTTGCCGGCGCGTCTAATGCGGTCATGCACGGCTTTGAAGTTTGCCGTGGGCTGGATGATAAAGCCATCGACGCCCAGCGAGAGCATCTTGTCGACGTACATGAGCTCGGTCTCGGGGTTAAAGTTGCTCGTGCAAACGACCGTCTGGTAGCCCGCGGGGAGCATGACCTGCTCCATGCCATTGAGAACGAGCCCCGCCCATTTGTTGGTGTTATCCAAAATGATGATGGCAATGACGTGGGTTTGCTTGCCGGTGAGCGTCTGCGCTTGGGCGTTGGGAACGTATCCGAGTTCCTTAATGACGCGCGCGATTTTGTTCTGCGTCTTCTCGCTAAGCTTTTCTCGTTTGTCGTTGAGGTAATACGAGACGCTTGCCGTCGAGGTTCCCGCCTCTCGAGCGACGTCTGCGATCGTAACGCGCTGTTTTGCCACAGCGACTCCTTCCGACAGATGAGCATTTTCCAACATGATGACTTTGAGTCTTGGTGAAGGATACGCTTCGGTGAGCGGCTTTTTCCTTTCATATGAGTATGCAACAAATGCGGCATACGGGTGGGGTCGAAATTTGTGACCGGCATGCGCATCTGCCGTCTACCGAGAAAATCAAATACTTCTTGACTTTTGAAATCGAGGGCAAAATCGCAGGATTCATTTTTGGTTAAACGCATAACTAAATCGCATAACCAACGCTCTGACCTGCGCGTTTACCGAAATAAGCTGGCATTAAGAAAAACGAGCACCTATATTGTTCTTGTCGAAAAGACAGCAAGTCCAAACGGCAGGGGATGCTCCGGAGGCCTCCGCAAACGGTGTCTTGCGCACGCAACTCTATGAAAAGAGGGAAGCAATGAAGATCGTAGGCGTTGCCGCCTGTACTGTGGGTATCGCCCACACGTATATGGCCCAGAAGGCGATTCAGGATGAATGCGCCGCCCGTGGCATCGAGTGCAAGGTCGAGGCTCAGGGTGGCCTGGGTATCGAGAATGAGCTCACGCAGGAAGACGTGGACTCCGCCGACCTGGTCCTGGAGTCCGTCGACGTGGGTGTCGAGAACGAGGACCGTTTTGAGCAGAAGATGGCCGAGGGCAAGTTCCTGAAGGTCGGCACCTCTGATGTAATCGCCGATCCGGTAAAGATCATCGACCAGGCCATTGAGATCATCAAGGCGACGGGTGGCGCCGTTGACGCGCCCAAGGCCGAGGCCAAGGCAGAGAAGAAGGCCGTCTCCGCTGCCCCGCAGGCCCCGACACCGGCGTCCAAGCAGTCTATCTTTGCCGATCCTGGCAAGACGCTGCTCAATGCATTCAATACCGGCGTTTCCTATTTTATCCCCATCGTCGTTATCGGCGGCGTGTTTCTTGCCTTCTCGCTGGCATCCGGTACCGCCGGCGCCAACGGCATGGAGGTTACGAACCCGCTGATGGTGAGCCTTAACACCATCGGCATGGCCGGCATCTCCATGATGATCCCGGTGCTTGCGGCATACATCTCCTACTCGATGGCCGGCAAGCCCGCGCTCGCCCCCGGTTTTGTCCTGGGCTACCTGGTCAATAACGCAGTCGTTACCCCTAACGGCAACAGCGTTTCGACCGGCTTCTTGGGCGCCATGATCATGGCGGTCATCTGCGGCTACTTTGTCCGCTGGATGAAGACCTGGAAGGTCAACAACACCATCCAGACCATCATGCCCATCCTGATCATCCCGATTCTGACCTCGCTTGTCCTGGGCATGGCCTATATCTACATCCTGGCCACGCCGCTTGGCTTTGTGATGGACTGGCTCACCGGCGTGCTCGGCAGCCTGCAGGGCGGTTCCGCAGTTGTCCTGGGTCTGGTCATTGGCGTTATGACCGCCTTCGATATGGGTGGCCCCATCAACAAGACCGCCTCGACCTTCACCATGGCCATCATGGCCTCCGGTATCTACGGTCCTAACGGTATGTTCCGCGTCGCCGTCGCCGTTCCCCCGATCGCCTGTGGCCTCGCTGCGCTCATCGCCAAGAACAAGTTCGATGACGCTGACCGCCAGATGGGCATCTCCGCGCTGTTCATGGGCTGCATCGGTATTACCGAGGGCGCTATCCCCTTCGCGGTCAAGGACCTCGGTCACACCCTGCCCGGCATTTGCATCGGCTCTGCCGTGGGTGCGGCACTTGCCGCCTTCCAGGGCATCGACTGCTACGTCCCGCACGGTGGCTTTATCGTCGCCCTTGCCACCAACAACGTCGCGCTGTTCTGCCTGGACATCGTGATTGGCGCCGTGGTCGCCGCTGCAATCCTGATTGCCATGAAGCCCACGCTCGATAAGCAGGCCAAGTAAACCTTTAAGGACTCCGGTTGTGCGGAGGGATGGATTTGACTCCGCACAACCGCCCCTACACAACAAAATCCATCCGTACTGATAGGGCCCACATCTGGGTCCCAGGGAACTTTTGTCAAAAATCCTCTGGAGAAGGAGAACAAAATGTCCAACCTCACCATCCGTCAGGCCGTTCAGGGCATGCTCAAGCTGCAGGATAGCGGCGATCACGCAACCATGGTCGGCATTGGCCCCATGAGCCCCAACCTGATTCAGGCCGTGTTCGAGCTTGCCAAGGACGAGGATTTCCCGCCCATGTTTATCGCCAGCCGCAACCAGGTCGATATGGACGAGATGGGCGCCGGCTACGTCAACGGTTGGGACCAGACGCGCTTTGCCGCCGACATCAAGAAGGTTGCCGACGAGGTGGGTTACACCGGTCCGTACTACCTGTGCCGCGATCACGGCGGTCCGTGGCAGCGCGACGAGGAGCGTAACGCCCACCTGCCCGAGGACGAGGCCATGGAGCTCGCCCGCAAGTCCTTCGTCGCCGACATGGAGGCGGGCTTTGACCTGCTGATGGTCGACCCCACCAAGGACCCCTATCAGATCGGCAAGGTTATTCCGCTCGACGTGGTGCTTCGCCGCACGATCGATCTTATCGACTACCTTGAGCAGTACCGTCGCGAGCATAACCTGCCCGAGGTCGCCTATGAGGTCGGTACCGAGGAGACCAATGGCGGCTTGACCTCTACCGATAAGTACGAGGAGTTCATTTCTCAGCTGCAGCCCGAGCTCGAGAAGCGCGGCTGCCCCATGCCCACCTTTATCGTCGGCCAGACCGGCACCCTTACCCGCTGGACGGAGCAGGTCGGTCACTACAACTTCAAGAACGCCCGCGAGCTTGCCGATATGGCCAAGCGCTATGGCGTGGGCCTGAAGGAGCACAACGCCGACTATCTGGACGACGCGACGCTGCTCGAGCACATCCCGGCACACGTGACCGCCTCCAACGTCGCTCCGCAGTATGGCACCGAGGAGACCCGCGCCTACCTCAAGCTCTGCGCCACCGAGCAGATCCTGGTCGACAACGGTCTGTGCGATGACCCCTCCGACCTGTATCACACGCTGCTGGTCAAGGCTATCAAGACCGAGCGCTGGCGCAAGTGGATGACTGGCGACGACGTCAACCTGCAGGTCGATGACATCCTTGCCGACGATGAGCTCAGCCTGAAGATCCTGGATGTCTCCGGCCACTATGCGTTCAACGATCCCGAGGTCAAGGAGCAGGTCGAGAAGCTCTATCGCAACCTCGCTGCCCAGGACATCGACGGCAAGCGCTTTGTGATCGAGCACATCAAGCGCCCGATCAAGCAGTACGTCGTCGGTCTTAACCTCAAGGGCGTCACGAGCCGCATCGAGAAGGCTCTCGAGGACTAAGTAGCTTTTCCTACACGACGCCGGGCCTGGGGCATGTCCCAGCCGCAGGCCCGGCACATAGGACAAAGGGACATCCCCTTTGTCCTATTTTTTGAGTTTTGGATTCCTTCGAAGGAGTTTGCACCATGAAGTTCTTTATCGATACTGCCAATCTGGACGAGATCGCCGAGGCCAAGAGCTGGGGCTGCCTGGCCGGTGTTACCACCAACCCGTCCCTGTACGCCAAGACCGGCGGCAAGCTTGCCGACTTTGAGCCGCATATGCTCAAGATTGCCGAGCTCTGCGAGGGCCTGCCCGTTTCCGCCGAGTCTACCGCTACCACTGCCGAGGGTATGATCGAGGAGGGCAAGCGCCTTGCCGCCCTCGCCCCCAACATCGTGGTCAAGCTTCCCGTGTGCGAGGCCGGCCTTGCCGCCTGCCGTGCACTGGCCGATGCTGGCGTGCGCGTCAACATGACGCTCGTCTTCTCGCCGACGCAGGCCCTTATGGCCGCCAATGCCGGTGCTCGCTACATCAGCCCGTTTGTCGGTCGTTTCGATGACATCGCCGAGGACGGTATCTCGCAGCTCGACAACGTCGTGACCTGCATTAAGAACTACGACTGGACGGGCAAGAACGTCGACGACACCGTCGAGATCATCACCGCCTCGGTTCGTACGCCCAACCACGTGACCCAGGCCGCGCTACTCGGTGCCGATATTGCGACCGTGCCCATGGCCGCTCTCAAGAAGTGCCTGCATCATCCGCTGACCGACCAGGGCCTCGCCTCTTTTGAGGCTGACTGGCAGAAGGTCGTCGCTCAGGCTTAACGAGTGGATTGCCCCGGCATCGCGTCATCCGGTGCCGGGGTTGTTCTCAAGAGAGGAATTCGTATGACCAACCAGGAGCTGGCGAAGGTCGCCAATGAGGTCAGGAAGGGTGTCGTGACTGCGGTTCACGCGGCCAAGTCGGGACACCCGGGTGGATCGCTCGGTGCTGCCGACATCATGACGTATCTGTACTTTGAGGAAATGAATATCGATCCTGCCGACCCTCACAAGGCCGATCGCGATCGCTTTGTGCTCTCCAAGGGTCACGCGGCGCCGGGCCTGTATTCGGTGTTGGCAAATCGCGGCTATTTTCCCGTCGAAGAGCTCGAGACGCTCCGTCATATTGGCAGCCGACTGCAGGGCCATCCCAACATGAACGACGCCCCTGGCATCGATATGTCCACCGGATCGCTCGGTCAGGGCATCTCTGCTGCAGTTGGAATGGCGCTTGCCGCTAAGCACTGGGGCGACGGCTACCGTGTCTACACGTTGCTGGGCGACGGTGAGTGCGAGGAAGGCCAGGTGTGGGAGGCGGCCATGTTCGCCGGCAACCATGCGCTCGACAATCTTGTTGCCGTCGTCGACCACAACGGCTTGCAGATTGACGGCACGATCGATGAAGTCAACTCGGCCATGCCGCTCGCTGACAAGTTCCGCGCCTTTAAGTGGCATGTGATCGAGCTCGCCGACGGTAACGACATGGCGCAGATTGCCGCCGCCTTTGCCGAGGCCCGCAAAGTGAGCGACTCGCCCGTGGCCATTATCGCCGAGACGGTGAAGGGCAAGGGCGTCTCCTTTATGGAAAACCAGGTGGGCTGGCACGGCAAGGCACCCAACGATGAACAGTTTGAGCAGGCCATGGCCGAGCTCGCAGCAGCAGGGGAGGAGCTCTAATGGCAGACGTCAAGAAAGTCGCCACGCGCGTTAGCTATGGCGAGGCACTTGTCGAGCTGGGCAATGAGCGCGATGACTTTGTGGTTCTCGATGCCGACCTGGCCGCCGCCACGCAGACCGGTAAGTTTAAGGCTGCGCACCCTGAGCGCTTCTACGACGCCGGCATTGCCGAGAGCAACCTGATGGGTCTTGCCGCCGGCATCGCGACCACGGGCCGCGTTGCTTTTGCGAGCACCTTTGCGATGTTTGCCGCCGGTCGCGCCTACGAGCAGGTCCGCAATTCCATCGGCTACCCGCACCTCAACGTCAAGATTGGCGCTACTCATGCCGGCATTTCGGTGGGCGAGGACGGCGCCACGCACCAGTGCTGCGAGGATATCGCACTCATGCGCACGATTCCGGGTATGACGGTGGTCGTTCCCGCCGACGACGTCGAGGCTCGTGCCTGTGTGCGCGCCGCCTATGAGTTTGAGGGCCCGGTTTACATGCGCTTCGGCCGCCTGGCAACACCGGTCATCAACGACTGCGAGGACTATGAGTTCAAGATTGGTCGCGGCGTGGTCGTGCGCGAGGGGTCCGATGTGACCATCATCGCTTGTGGCCTTATGGTCGCCGAGGCGCTTGAGGCTGCCGAGGCGCTCGCTGCCGATGGCATCGATGCCGAGGTCATCAACATGCATACGATCAAGCCGCTCGACGAACGTCTGGTTGTAGCCAGCGCCAAGAAGACCGGTCGCGTGGTCACTGCCGAGGAGCATTCGATTATCGGCGGTCTTGGCGAGGCCGTTGCCTCGGTGCTAGCGGAGCAGTATCCGGTGCCGATGCGTCGCGTCGGCGTGCGCGATGTGTATGGCGAGTCCGGCCCTGCGGTCGATTTGCTGCACAAGTACGGTTTGGACGCCGACGGCATCGAAGCTGCGGTCAGGTCTGTGTTGTAAGGAAGGTTTCCATGGGATTTGTATCTGCCAACCAAGTGACGATAGGGTATACCGCCGCCTCGCGCGAGGATGCCCTGCATTATTTGTCCGATCAGGCCGTCGAGCTCGGCTTTGCTGACGACGCATCTGCCGTAGAGACTGCCTTCATGGCTCGCGAGAACGAGGCCGAGACTGGCCTTGTCGCCGGTTTTGCCGTTCCACATGCCAAAAGCGATGCTATCCACACGCCGGGCGTTGCCGTGCTTAAGCTGGTCGAGCCCGTTGAATGGCCGAGCTTCGATGGTGTGCCCGTCGATGTTGCGCTCGCGCTGTACGTGCCTGCCGGCGAGGCAGGAACCACGCACCTGCGCTTGCTCTCCAAGGCTGCCGTGATGCTGATGGACGCCGGCTTCCGTGACAAGGTGCGCGCGAGCACCGATCCCGTTGAGATTGCGGAGCTCATCAATAGCGGACTCGAAGACTAGAACGGTCATCCCGTTCAATCAATTGATCCTTCTCCAAGGAAAAGGGCCGCGACGCCGTATGGGTGTCACGGCCCTATTTGCGTTTCCCCAGATAAAACCTGCCAAAATAAACCTGTTCCTTTTTGGCAGGTCAGTTAACGCAGTGCAGGTTGAGCATATGCGAGCGAGCGGGCTCCGGGTGCGGTAAGGTGACGTGAAACAAGCGGGCGCTGACCTTTTGGTCGCGCCCGTGAAGTTGAGCGTCAGATTGCCGTGCCCGGGGCCTGCGCAGCGCCGAGCGGTTACGCCGTTTGTAAAACGGCGTAACTTAAAGATTCATGTTGCCGTGAATGTAGGGGGTGACCTCGGGGGAGATATGGTCGCAGCCCAGTTCGCGCAGCGCGGACTTGATAACGGCGGGCAGCGGGGTCTTGCCCTTGTCGTCGACGGCGGCACCGCCGAGGGTGGCAATCTTGGCGACATCTGCGGGTGCGGCCTCGATATGCATGCAGCCGCCGACCAGGCGCGCGCGTACCTGTGCCAGATCAAGATCGTGCAGGTAATCCTCGCAGGCGCGAATCAGGGAGACCTTCTCGCGCGTAAGCTCCTCGCCCGTGGGGACGCGCGTGGCAAGACATGCTCCCGCCGGCAGGTTCCAAACGGGATAACCCCATGCGCGCAGCAGCTCGCGCTCTTCGTCCTTGGTAAAGCCGACCTCCATAAGGGGTGAGCGTACGCCGAGCTCTTCTGCCGCACGCATGCCGGGGCGGTAGTCACCGCGATCGCTTGCATTGCTGCCATCGATGACGGTGGGAAAGCCGAGCGACTTGGCGTGGTTGACGATGGCGGTAAAGCCAGCGTGCTTGCAGTGGTAGCAGCGATTGGCATCGTTGCAGGCTACTTGGGGGAGCTGCAACTGATCGACCGAAAGATTGAGCACGGGGAGCTTAAAATGCGCCCCTTCATTGGCTTGTCCATCAACGGACTGCTCAAACGAAGCCTGCTCGGGCGTGCCGATGAGCGGCGTGGTGAGATGGACGAGGAGGGTATTGGTAGGCATGATGCGGGCGCATACGGCGGCCAAAAAGCTGCTGTCAACGCCGCCGGAAAACCCGATAGCCACGCGCCCGTATGCCAAAAGCAGCTGTTCGAGCGCCGATAGCTTGTCTTGAAGCTCCTCTGCGGGTGCCGTGGTGTCTAAAATCATGAAACGTTCCTTATCGCTGAGTACTCGATCGAAAACTATAATCCTAATGCGTTACTTGCCATAAGACTTCTATCTGTGTAACGAAAGTGCAATATGGTATATACGTTATATACAAGTTGCCAAATGCGGTAGAGTTGCAGCAACGCGACAGCGAGAGTCGATGGGGGACCGATATGATCAAGGCTGTTATTTTTGACATGGATGGAACGCTGGTCGATACCGAGCGTTTGGG
>CATYHY010000048.1 GCA_958407085.1 uncultured Collinsella sp.
GGCGACCTGTTCTGCGTGTGCCTGCAGCACGAGATCGATCACCTGCACGGCAATACCATGTTCGAGCGACTCAAGCCGATGCAGAGGATTAAGGCCGTCAAGGAGTACCAGGACGCCCTGGCCCGCGGCGCTCGACCGGGCGAGACGGAGTAGGTCCCACCGTCCCGGTGCTGAGCGCCCACATATCATCCCGTGCTCAAACATTCTCGCTGCGCTGCGAAACTGCGCGCGGGACGATATAGGCGGGCGCCCCGGGGACTACGTTGACGCTGCTTGTCTCGCCCGGGTGCCGTCGGGCCAGGGATGGGCGTCTTCACTGATAATTGCTTTGTTGGAAGAGCTGCTTTTATTGCGGCTCTTTCTTTGGTTTTGGGTATATTTGTTCTTGTTGAATTGTTATTGCGGATGGGCTGGGTACTTGGCTTTCCGCTGTTGTTTGTAGCCGTCTCGGCTTTGGTTGAGGGGAGACGTTCTTTATGCGTATTGTGTTTATGGGTACGCCTGATTTTGCTGTGCCTTCGCTGACTTCGCTTGTTGAGGCTGGGAACGAGATTGCGCTTGTTATTACGCGTCCCGATGCTGTTCGTGGGCGTGGTAAGAAGCTGGAGCCGTCTCCTGTTAAGGCCAAGGCGCTTGAGCTTGGCCTGCCGGTTGTTGAGGCTAATCGTATGACGCCTGAGGTTGTTGAGGCGCTCCAGGCTGTGCAGGCTGATATTTTCTGTGTGGCTGCTTATGGCTGCATTTTGCCTGATGAGGTGCTGCATATGGCGCCGCTCGGTATCGTGAACGTTCATGCGTCCTTGCTGCCTCGTTGGCGTGGCGCTGCTCCCATTCAGCGTGCCATTCTTGCTGGTGATGAGGTTGCTGGCGTTTCCATTATGCGCATTGGACATGGCGTGGATACGGGCGCTTATTGTGCCCAGGCCTCTACGTCGGTTGCCGGTAAGCATGCCGATGCGCTCACGATGGAGCTTGGTGAGCTTGGCGGTAAGTTGCTTGCCGATATGCTTCCCTCGCTTGCCGATGGCTCGGCTGTTTGGACTGAGCAGGATGAGTCGCTCGTCACTCATGCTGCCAAGATTTCCAAGCAGGAGATGCGTCTGGATCCGCAGATGGCGGCTCTCGATTGCGTGCGTCATGTGCTCGCTTCGTCCGACACCGCGCCCGCTCGTTGTGTGATCGCTGACAAGACGGTTCGCGTGCTCGATGCCGCGCCGGCTGATGTGTCGCTTGGCGAGGGTACTGTTGCCGTCAAGAGCAAGCGTGTTTACCTGGGCCTTTCCGATGGCGCGGTTGAACTGCTTGAGGTTAAGCCCGATGGCAAGCGTGCCATGACTGCTTCTGCCTGGGCTGCCGGCCTGCAGGGTGCCGATCTGACGTGGGGTGTTTTGTCATGAGCAAGCTGTCTCCCGCACGCAAGCTTGCGCTCGATGTGCTAATGGAGGCCGATCGCCGCGGTATGTATGCGCGTGACGTGCTGTCCTCTCGCGCATCGGCCAAGGCTATTGACCAGCGTGATTCCGCTTTTGCCGCCCGCTTGGCGCTGGGTGTTGCCGCCACGCAGGGTATTTTGGACGAGCTGCTCGATCAGTTTCTTGATAAGCCTAAAAAGGTTGCGCCGCGTGTTCGCATGGCGCTTCGTATCTCGGCCTTCGAGATGCTCTACCTTCATACCCCTGGCCGCGTTGCCGTAAGTCAGGGTGTTGAGCTGGTGCGCAGCGGAGCTAAGTCTGCCGCCGGTTTGGCCAATGCCGTGCTGCATAAGGTCGCGGACAACGTTGAGGACTTTGCCACTGCGTCCGATGTGGATGAGTCTGAGCGACGCTTGGTTCGTCTGTCGCGCCTGATGGGTCTACCGCGTTGGCTGTGCGCTCGCATTATGGCATCGTTCGACACGCCAGAGGGTGCACTTAACTTTGCCGGCAATCTGGCCCCCGCGCCGCTGGCCCTGCATGAGAACGCCTTTGCGACCAAGCCCGATCCGTATATCTCGCAGCTCGTCGCGCCTGTCTTCCCGGGCTGCCATGCCCCGGTTGATGCCCAGGTTACCGTTGCTTCGGGTGTGTTTGAGCGTGCTGCCGCGGTGACATCTGATCTCAATGCGCAGCTTATCGCTACAGCTGCCACGCGCCCTGGTAGCTGCCTTGAGATTGGTGCCGGTCGTGGCACCAAGACCTATGTGATGATGTGCCAGGCCAAGCGTGCGGGCTATGAGCGTCAGCATACGGCGCTCGATTTGCATGATCGCAAGTGCGATCTGAATCTCGCTCGCCTGCATAAGGCCGGTATTCAGGGCGTTCGTACGGTTTCGGGTGATGCCTGCGAGCTTGATGAAGTACTGACATCGTTTGATGCCATGCTTGGCGAGCCGGTTAAGTTCGACACGGTCTTTATCGATGCGCCGTGCTCGGGCACCGGCACCATGCGCCGCCATCCCGAGATTCCGTGGCGCCTGACCGAGAACGACGTTACGACCGAGCTGCCCAAGCTGCAGCTGACGATGCTCAAAGAGGCTGCTGCGCGCGTGGCTGCCGGTGGCGAGCTCATCTATGCGACGTGCTCGGTCTTCGACGAGGAGAACACGCAGGTGGTGGATGCTTTCTTGAACTCTCCTGAGGGCACCGGCTTTACTGTAGCGCCGCTCTCCGAGGCACAGATTCTGCAGCTCCCCGAGTTCGATCAGGCCAAGAAGCTCGTATCCGTACGCCAGAACAATCGGGGCCTCTTCCAAAGCGTGCCCGTAAACGCGGATTCCTACGACGGCCACTTCTGCGCTAGGCTGGTCCACAAGTAACTACTAAGTTGCGGTGAAATAGGGATTGAATAGCGGCATCTACCCGCCAAACAGTCCATATTTCACCGCAACTCATAGAGCCACCTTTAGCGCAAAGAAATAGCCCCGCGATCGGTGTTGATCGCGGGGCCGCGTTGTTTCTAGTGGCTGTGAGGGCAGTTGGCGCAACAGCCGCTGGTGGCGCTGGTGCTGGAGCCGCCACTGCGTTGGTCTGTGTTGTAGAAACCGCTGCCGTCGAACTTAATGCCGCTGGCCGAGAACGTCTTGGATGCCGGGGCGCCGCAGCTGGGGCATACGACCTCGGGCGTCTCGGACATGGGGTGCTCAACCTCAAACACGTTGCCGCAGCTCGTGCACTTGTAATCGTAGCGCGCCATAATACTTCCTTTTCAGCACAAAGCGGGCAGATCGCTCTGCCCGCATAAATTCAAACAGCTGTAACTGTACCCTATATCGGGGGTTTTATCACGCTTCGCCCCAGAATCTATGAGTGTTGCGCAGGAGCTTCGCAGTTTTCTCCTCGGCTGCAGCAACGTCGGCCTCGTCAGCCTGCCATGTCCAGTTGCCTGTGGCTACACCCGGCACGTTCATACGTGCATCGTCGCCCAGTCCCAGCACGTCCTGCAGCGGCATCATCACGAGCGGTGCATCGCTTGCCAGGGCATTGCCCATGAGCTCGCTTGCCAATGTAATGCCGCTCGGCTCATCGCCGCCTGCAAAGGAGCGCGTGCACCAGCCGGCAAGTGTCGAGGTGTCGTGCGTCGAGGTGTACAGGATCTTTCCCGGTGTGGGGTGAATTCCGCAACGAACGTCGTAGTCGCTAAACTCCAGCACGTCCATGCCGGGGAAGCCGCAGGTCGAAGCCATGGCGCGAACGCCGGGCGTCAGATAGCCCAGATCCTCGGCGATAAAGTTGAGCGGGCCCAGCTCGTCATAGGCGGTCTGGAACAGGTCCTTGCCCGGGCCTGCCAGCCAGCGGCCGTCGGCACAGGCCTTACCGGCGGGAATGCTAAAGTAGCTGTGGAAGCCCAGGAAGTGGTCCAGGCGCACGCGGTCGTAGAGCGAAAACGCACGACGCAGGCGGTCCATCCACCAGCGATAGCCGTTCTCCTTCATGCGATCCCATCGGAAGGTGGGGTTGCCCCACACCTGGCCCTCGGGCGCAAAGTTGTCGGGCGGCGCGCCCGAAATCTCAATCGCCTTGCCGGTATCGGACAGCCAGAAGTTCTCGGGCTCGCTCCACGCGTCGGCCGAATCGTCCGAGACATACATCGGGATATCGCCGATGACCTCGATGCCCTTCTTGTGCGCATAGTTCATGAGCTCGCACCAGGCAAGGTCAAAGCGATACTGCATGTACGCCTGCAGCTCGGCCTCGTCGTGGAAGCGCTTGTCATCGATCAGATACTCGTTGTAGCGCGCTACATCTGCCGGCCAATCGTGGCGCGACTCGCCCTCAAAGTACTTCTTAACGGCCATGTAGACGCAGTACTTTTCGAGCCAATCAGCGTTGCGATGTTTAAACGCCGTGTACAGCGGGTCGGCATCCTCGCCGCCGTGAGCCTTCCATGCAGCAAAGTCGGCGGCCAGCTCCTCGTGACTCTCGGGCAGCAGGTCAATATTGCCCGCAAAGGCCGAAGGCCCAGCGTAAGGGGAGCGGAAGAAGTCCGTCGGGTTGACGGGCAGGACTTGCCAGTAGCGCATGCCCATAGCGGCCAGATGGTCGATAAAGCGACGCGTGGGCGCACCGATTGTGCCGGGCTTGCCGTCATCGGTCGGCACCGAGGTGATGTGGCACACAACGCCCGCGCCATGATCGAGCGGCTCCTGCAGGCGCTTCTCGGCATGGTGATAGATGATCGAAGAGCCCAGCGGGTACAGGTCGAGCGTGACGGTACCGTTGTGGATCTCGCACTCGTGACCGCTGATCACGTCGCTCGCGCATTCGCCGAGCGCCGGAATCGTCACGCGGTGCGAATTGCGCAGGCTGCGGTTGATGATAACCGTCGCGGCCTCGCCGTCTTTGCCCGTGCGGGTGTAAGCCAAGACTTCGTCGTTGAGCGCAAAGGCCTTGATCTCGCCATCGACCATAAAGGGCAGCGCGCGGCGCACGGCAGACGCGTTCTTAACGATGGCCAGCGTGTCGAAGTCGTGGAGTTGGTCCTTGGTCGGCAGGGTACGGCGGTTGCCCGGGTCGGTAAGGCCCTCCAAGCCGTACTCGTCGCCGTAATAGATTGAGGGTACACCCGGGAAGGTCATCTGCATGAGCGTCGCCAGCCAAAAA
The DNA here is from genome assembly GCA_958407085.1 of uncultured Collinsella sp. GTDB lineage: Bacteria > Actinomycetota > Coriobacteriia > Coriobacteriales > Coriobacteriaceae > Collinsella. Next base: position 5,079 of record CATYHY010000048.1, read on the forward strand.
CGGCTCTTGGCCAGGCCCATCGAGTTCTCGTCCAGGCGCCATTTGCTGCGCTCGCTCTCGGGCAGCTGCGACTCGTCGGGGCCGCCGCCGAGCACCGAGATGATGCGCGGACGGTCGTGGCTCGAAAGCAGATTGAGCGCGCAGGCCAGTGCCTCGCGCGGGTAGTTCTCGCGCAGGGTTTCGATATCCTCGGCTGCCTGGTAAGCGTTCTTGTAGCCCATCAAAAAGCCGATGACCATGTCGCGGAAGGGGTAGTCCATGGCGGAGTCGAGCTCCGAGCCCTGCAGATAGCGGCGCAGGTGGCCATAGCTGATCTTGTTGGAGGCGTCTTCCCAGACTTCGCCGAGCAGCAGCGCGTCGGGCTTCTCGGCGAGCACGGCCTTTTTGATCTCGGCCAGGAAGTCGTCGGAAAGCTCGTCGGCCACATCGAGTCGCCAGCCATGGGCACCGGCGCGCAGCCATTTACGGATCACGCCGTCCTTGCCCAGGAGCCGCTCGCGCACCAGTTCGGAGCTCTCATTGATGGCGGGCATGTTGCCCACGCCCCACCAGCAGTCATACGAACCGTCCTCATGGAAGTAAAATGCATCGCGCCACGGCGAGTCCTCGCTCTGCCAAGCACCGACGCCGGGATAATTGCCGTAGCGGTTAAAGTAGATCGAGTCGTCGCCCGTATGGTTGAACACACCGTCCAGAATGATGGAAATGCCAAGCTTCTCGGCCGCCTCGCACAGCTCGGTAAAGTCCTGCTCGGTGCCCAGAATCGGGTCGATCTTGGTGTAGTCGGCCGTGTCGTAGCGGTGGTTGCTCGCGGCCTCAAAGATGGGGTTGAGGTAGATGGCCGTAAAGCCTAGCTCGGCAATGCGGGGCAGGTCATTTTGGATACCCTTGAGCGAACCGCCGTAAAAATCCCAGGTCTTGATGGAGCCGTCTTCGGCACGCTCGTACTCGGGCGGTTCGTTCCAGTCCTCGACCATGCGGCGCTGGATTCCTTTGCGCGGTTTTTCAACTTCGGTAAGCGTGCGCTCGCGCCAGTTTTCGTCGCGGGCATAGCGGTCGGGGAAGATCTGGTAGACCATGCCACGCTCGTACCACTCAGGACGAACTTTGCGGTGCTTGTAGACGGTGATCTGGAAGGACGGGACCTCGGCGTAGTTGTAAGTTACGCCCTCGCCACCGGTGCGACCCTGCGGCGCGCCCAAACGGACCTCGGGCTGACCCTCGATATTGCAGATAAAGCTGTACCAGATAAGACAGGGCTCGGTGCACTCAAGCTCTACGGTAAATATGCCGTCGCCCTCGTGCGTCATGGGATACAGAGACTCACCGATCTCATCGACCCAGGTGCGCAGCGTAAGCGTTGCCTGGTTGGGGTCGGCATCCTCCAAAATCACCGAGAGCGAAACGGAAGTTCCAGTGGTCACAGCGCCAAACGGAGTGCGAAACTGCGGTAGACGGCTGTTGTGAATCAATCTCATAATTCGGTCCAGTTCAATAGAATCACGGCCTGCGGGCCATGGGCTTTACGCACAGGATATAAGTATATATGTTGCACACAGGCTGTATAAACAACATCCGTTTACCATCGGCGAACGGTTGTCCTAGAAAATCGTTTTACCACCCAAATTATTGCGATATTTAAAAACGTCTATACCGATACTATTTGTATCCAAACAAAAGTACTTCGGTTTACTACGACGAATTGAATGATCTCAACAACAGTCATTTTGGTGATATTAAAACCGCAGCTAGAAGCGTTCTTAATTTCGAAGATTACTCGCCGTGGTCGGCCGGAGCCATTTTGTCGTAGTAAACCGGCCCTCTTTTTAATGCGAAGTTCAACGCAAAAGAGGGCGCCTGGTTGGGGCGCCCTCTTTTGCGTTGAGGATTTAGTTTTAATCGTCCGGATTAGCGGCGCTTGCGGGCGGCCGTTGCCTTGCGGACGGAGGTCTTCTTGGTCGGAGCCTTTTCCTCGGCCGAAACGGCAGGGGAGACCGGGGTCTCCTTGGCGGGCTCGGTCTTTGCCTTAGTCTTGGGAGCGGCCTTAACCTCGGCAGCCTTCGGAGTCGGCTCGGCCTTTACTGCGGGCTTGTCCTCGGCCTTACCCTCTGCCTTGGGAGCTGCAGCCTTGGTCGTGGTCTTCTTGGCCGTCGTCGCGGCGCGTTTGCGCGTGGTGGTCTTGGCGGCCGGCTTTGCCTCGACAGCTGCCTTGGCCTCGGGCTCGGAGGGCGCCTCCTCGACCTTGACGGCGGGCTTTGCAGTAGCCTTCGGGGCCGTCTTCGCGGCGGCCTTCGTCGTAGCGGCCTTGGCCGTCGTCGACTTCGTAGCCGTGGTCTTCTTGGCTGCCGTTGCCTTCTTGGTGGTTGCAGCCGTCTTCTTGGCAGCGGTCTTGGCCGGAGCCTTTGCCGCAGGCTTAGCCTCGGCGGCGGCCTTTACCTCGGGAGCAGCCTCGACCTCGTTGGCCTTCTTGGCAGCGGCGGTCGTGCGCTTGCGCGTGGTCGATGCCTTGGCAGTAGTTGCCTTGGCAGCGGTGGTCTTGCTCGCAGTGGCCTTCGTGGTCGTAGCCTTCTTAGCCGTCGCCTTGCGGGTCGTCGTCTTTTTGGTGGCAGGCTTCGCAGCGGGCTTCACCTCAGGCTCGGGCTCGGGAGTAGCCTCGACCTTCACCTCAGGATCGGCCTTAGCGGGCTTAGCTTCAACCGGCTTCTCCTCGGCCTTGGGCTCCTCGGCGACAGCGGGCTCCTTAACGGTCGCCGCAGGCTCGGCCTCATCAGCAACCGGCTCCTCTACGGCCGTAGCAGCCTCCACAGCCGCCGGGCGCTCAATCTCCGGGTGCATAAAGAAGTACAGGTCCAGATACTTGTCGGCCGAGCGCGTCCAGCTAAAGTCCTGGCTCATGGCCTGCGTGACCAGCTGGTTCCAGGCATCGCGGTTGTCCCAGAACAGGCGTGCCGCGCGGAACACCGCGTCGCCCATCTCGTCGCCGTTAAAGTTGCTAAACGAGAAGCCCGTGCCCTCGCCGGTAAACTCGTTGTACGGCTGCACGGTGTCCTTCAGGCCACCGGTCTCGCGCACGATGGGCAGGGTGCCGTAGCGCATGGCGATGATCTGCGACAGGCCGCAGGGCTCAAACTTCGAAGGCATCAGGAACATGTCGGCGGCAGCGTACATGCGCTGCGACAGCGCCGGGTCAAACTCGATGCGCGCGGCCATGGTGCCGGGGTACTTGTCCTGGAAGTAGCGCAGACCGTCCTCGTAGTCGCGGTCGCCGGTGCCCAGCACGGCCACCTGAACGCCGCCGGACAGGATGCGGTCGAGCGCGTACATGACCAGGTCCATGCCCTTCTGGCGCGTCAGACGCGTGACCATCACCATAAGCGGGCGGTCGTCGCGCACCTCGAGCCCCAGTTCCTCCTGCAGCTTGGCCTTGCACACGGCCTTGCCGTAACGGTCGTCAACCGTGTAGTTGGCGGCAATGCGCTTGTCGGTTGCCGGGTCAAAGGCCGCCACGTCAATGCCGTTGAGGATGCCCTGCAGCGCGTAGGAGCGCTCGCGCAGTACGCCGTCCAGGCCCTCGCCAAACTCGGGCGTCTGGATCTCGCCCGCATAGGTGGGGCTCACCGTGGTAATGGCATCGGCATAGTGCAGCGCGCCCAGCATGTAGTTGATGCTGCAGGCGTCGCAACGCAGCTGCGTAGCAGCCGCCGGAATATGCGCCACACCCAGGATGTCCTCCATCACGGTGTCGCTAAACTGGCCCTGGAACGCCACGTTGTGGATCGAGAACACAGTCTTGACGCGGTCGTACAGCGGCAGGCCCTGGTAGAACTCGCGCAAGAACACGGGCGCCAGTGCCGTCTGCCAGTCGTT
>CATYHY010000049.1 GCA_958407085.1 uncultured Collinsella sp.
TTGCCATGCTGCCCGAGGCCAACGCCAGGTCCAGCACCGGAATGGACGGACCGACGGCGACAAAGATAGTCGATCCTGACACCACTAGCCGTTGGCAATACTGGGCGTCGGGCGGCGAGCAGGACCAGACGACACGTTATGTGGGCCGGATTTGGACGGACAAGACGGTCGAGCCCGCGCAGGACGAAAAGTCCGACTTTGTGACGACGCTTTCCACGATCTCTTCGACTTCTGATACAACGTCGCTGGTTACTAAGCCGCTCGATATCGTGATGGTGCTGGACGCCTCCGGGTCGATGGGTGATGACATGGGTGGCAGCGATTCGACCAAACGCATCGACGCACTCAAGGCAGCTGCCAGTTCCTTTATCGACACCATCGCCGAACAGAACGCAAAGATCAAAGATGATTCCAAACAGCATCAGGTTTCGATTGTCAAGTTTGCCGGTACAAAGAGCTACGATATCGGTAACGGTACGTATAGCCGGAACAAATATAACTATTCGCAGGTTATGAAGGGCTTGACGCCGTGTGTCGGTAGCGATGCGACGGAACTTAAGAATACGGTCGGCCACATCGAGCCCGCCGGCGCTACGCAGGCTGATTACGGCCTTGAGCTTGCTCGCGACATGTCGGGCCGCACGGATGCCCAGAAGGTCGTCGTGTTCTTTACCGACGGCTCTCCTACAAGTTCTGATGGTTTTGAGTCCGATGTCGCTAATGATGCCGTTAATGCCGCCAAGACCATGAAAGATAAAGGCGCCACCATCTACACCATCGGCATCTTTAGCGGTGCGAACCCGGATCAGGCCATTAGCAAGGCAAGCAAAGAAAACAAGTTCATGCACGCCGTGTCGAACAACTATCCAAACGCCACGTCCTACACAACCAATAAGCTTGGTAAGCGCACCGAGAATTCCGATTTCTACAAGGCTGCGTCGAATGCCGATGAGCTCAAGAAGGTGTTTGATGATATCTCGAGCTCTATCACCTCGGGCAAGGGTTCTCCCACTCAGATCGAGGATGGTTACGACGAGAGCAAGTCCGGCTACATCACCTTTAGTGATGAGCTGGGCGACTTTATGCAGGTCGATACGTTTGTCAGCGCTCAGATTAATGGCGTCCCCTTTGATGAAGTGACCAAGACAACCAAGGGCAATACGGACACGTACGAGTTTTCGGGCGTGGCCAAGGACCTGGTCATCACCGTCGAGCGCTCTGCCAATGCGCAGCAGGGCGATATCGTGACGGTCAAGATTCCCGCATCGCTGATTCCGCTGATCCGCTATCACGTGGACATGGAAAACGGGATCTTTGAGCGCACGTCGCTCAACGACATCAAGCCTATTCAGATTAAATACACCTCGAGCGTCAAGGACGCCGCGCGTAACAACCTGTTTACGCCCGATGACGGACTCAAGAAGTATATCGAGAAACATAAGGGTGCCGACAACCAGACGGTCTACTTCCTGGCCAACAAGTGGTCGGGCGGCGAGCTGGGCGATGTTGTCGCCGAGTTTGAGCCCGCCGATACCAACAGCTACTATTACTTCCAAAAAATCACGCCTATCTACACGGACAAGGAATGCACCCAGCGCGCGACGGTAAAGCCGCAGGGCAACGACGTCTATTACTACAAGGACGAGTTTGTGGCGATGGGCGCAAACGGCAAGCCGAAGGACGACTATGCCGTTGTGGAGTTTGAGGGGCACGAGATCGCCAGCTACGACGGCGCTCTGGTCAAAGATGACGGCTATTGGTCCTTTAATAAGGGAACCGCGCGCTTGGCCTATATCGACCAGCTGCATACCACCAAGGACGATGTGGAGGCGAACGGCAACAAGACCGAGACCGCACGCGACGTGCTTAACCCCAGGTGGAATGACCTTTCCTCCGTTGCGACTTCCACGCACGTGCATTCGCACCTGGGCAACAACGGCAAGATTATCTTTAGCCTTGCAACCAAGCCGACAACGGTGGATACCAAGGCCGGCTTTGGCCTGACCAAGGTGCTCGAGGGCCGCGGCTGGACGGATACGGACGAGTTTAAGTTTGAGCTCTCCGCGACGTCCGAGAATGACGCACCGATGCCCGCATCCGCGACCGTAACTGTGACCAATGCCGATCTCGACAAGGGCAAGGCAGCCATTAACTTTGGCAAGATTACTTATGCCGAGCCGGGCAAGTACACCTATGAGGTCCGCGAGGTCAAGGGCGACGCCGGTGGCATTACCTACAGCAAGAACGTTGCCACGTTCAAGGTGACTGTGACGGTTAACGCCAAGGGCGAGCTTAAGGCCGACGTTGAAAAGACCTCGGGTGAGACTAAGTTCACGAACACCTATAGCGCCAAGACGGAAACCCCGCTGACTCTTGAGGCTACCAAGACGCTCACGGGGCGCCTGATGGCCGACGGTGAATTCAAGTTTACGTTGAGCTACGCGGGGCACGACGAGGTCCTGCTGAACGCAACCAACAAGAGTGGCAAGGTTGAGTTCGGTCCGCTGACGTACACGACCAAGTCGCTCGTCAAGCTTGTCGAGGAAGACAAGGCGTCGTTTGACGCCAGCGCAGATAAGCCCACGTGGACTATTCATTACATTGCTGCCGAGCAGACCGGCGAGCTGCCTGCGGGCGTGAGCGCTACCACGGCGGCAATTGACGCATATGTGACCGTTGCCGACAACGGCGATGGCACCCTGACGGCGACGGCTGTCTACGGCGACGCCGGCAACGAGTTTGTGAACGCCTACACTGCCGCATCTGTCGAGGCATCGCTTGCGGGCAAGAAGAATCTGCAGGTTCCTGATGGCCTGACCCCGTCTGACATTGCCGGCAAGTTCACCTTTACCGTGACCGGTGAAGAGGGCGCACCCATGCCCGCGAACGCGAGCGTGACCAATGATGCCAAGGGCAAGGTCGACTTTGGCAAGATTACCTTTACGCTCGACGACCTCAACAAGGCTCTGGGCGAGAAGCCCGAGAAGCGCGAGCACACCTTTACCTACACCGTGACCGAGTCCGGTAAGGTTGCTGGCGTGACCAACGACGCCAAGCTGTCGCGCGAGGTTTCCTTCACCGTGACCGATGACGGCAAGGGCAATCTGAGGGTGTCCCGCAAGTCGGATGGCAGCGCAGCCTTTACGTTCATCAATACCTATAGCGTGACGCCCAAGGATTCCAGCGTCACCGACAAGATCAAGGCGACCAAGTACCTGACCGGGCGCGACATGGCTGAGGGCGAATTCTCCTTCGAGCTCGTCGAGGGCGAGGGCAAGGACGCCAAGGTCGTTGCCACCGGCAAGAACGCCGCCGATGGCAAGATCACGATGAGCCCCATCGAGTACACCAAGGCCGGCAAGCACAAATACACGCTGCGCGAGGCCAAGGGCAACGCCGGCGGCATCACCTACAGCGATGCCAAGTACACCATCGAGACCACCATCACCGACAACGGTGACGGTACGCTCAGTGCCACACATGTTCTGAAGGACGTCAAGGTTGCCGAGTTCAAGAACTCCTACAACGTGACCCCCAAGAGCTCCAGCGTCACCGACCTGATCACCGCGGACAAGGTCCTGGACGGCCGTGACCTCAAGGCCGGAGAGTTCCGCTTCGAGCTCGTCGAGGGCAATAACGTAGTTGCCACCGGCACCAACAATGCTGACGGCAAGATCGTGATGGATCCCGTCACCTACACCGCTGCCGGCGAGCACATCTACACGCTGCGCGAGACCAAGGCCGGTGCCACCGAGAACGGCATCACCTACAGCACCGCCGAGTACACCATCGTGACCACCGTCACGGACAACGGCGACGGCACCCTCAGCGTGGAGCATAAGCTGCAGAACGCCGAGAAGGCGACCTTCGAGAACACCTACACGGTGATCCCCAAGAGCTCCAGCGTCACCGACCAGATCACCGCGACCAAGGTTCTGACCGGCCGCGACCTCAAGGAAGGCGAGTTCTCCTTCGAGCTCGTCGAGGGCGAGGACGCCAAGGTCGTCGCCACCGGCACCAATGCCGCCGACGGCAAGATCACGATGAGCGAGATCACCTACACCGAGGCCGGCAAGCATACCTACACGCTGCGCGAGGTCCCGGGCGACGCCGGCAACGGCATCACCTACGACGGTAAGACCTATACCATCGAGACCACCATCACCGACAACGGCGACGGCACGCTCGAGGCGAAGCATGTCCTGAAGGGCGCCGACGAGGCGAAGTTCAACAACGGCTACAAGTCGAATCCTGACGAGTTCAGCGTCACCGACGAGATCAAGGCGACCAAGTACCTGACCGGCCGCGACATGGCTGAGGGCGAGTTCTCCTTCGAGCTCGTCGAGGGCGAGGGCAAGGACGCCAAGGTCGTTGCCACCGGCAAGAACGCCGCCGATGGCAAGATCACGATGAGCCCCATCGAGTACACCAAGGCCGGCAAGCACAAATACACGCTGCGCGAGGCCAAGGGCAACGCCGGCGGCATCACCTACAGCGATGCCAAGTACACCATCGAGACCACCATCACCGACAACGGCGACGGCACTCTCAAGGCCGAGCATGTCCTGAAGGGCACCGAGCCCGCCGAGTTCAAGAACACCTACAGCGTGACCCCGCTCGACGCAGAGCTCGACTTTGACCTGAGCAAGGCCATCGAAGGTCGCGACTGGACGGACTCCGACAAGTTCAGCTTTACCATCACCGCTCCCGAGGGCACCCCGCTGCCCGAGCCTGCAACCGTAACTGTGAGCAAGAAGGACGCGAAGGACGGCATCGCCGCCATCAAGTTCGGCAAGATTCACTACACGGCTGCCGGAACCTACAAGTACGAGATCCGCGAGAACGCGGGCAGCGCGGCCGGCATGACGTATGACGGACATGTCGCGACCGCCGAAGTGACCGTGACTGATAACGGCAAGGGCGTCCTGACCGCCAACGTCACCAAGAAGGAAAGAGGCCGCTTCACCAACACGTACCGCTCTGAGCTCGATTACGCCGCGGCCGGCGGCCTTAAGCTCAGCAAGACCCTCTCCGGACGTCCCATGACCGAGGGTCAGTTCACCTTTACCGTGACGCCCGCCGACGAGGCTTCGGCCATCGCGCTCGGCCTGCACGAGGGCGCCAACGTGTACAAGTCCCCTGCAACGGCAGAGGCAACGGTTGGTCTGATCGACATCCTGGCCGGCCATGAGGTCAAGTTTACGCAGGCTGCCGCGGGTAAGACCTTTACATACACCGTTGCCGAGAAGAACGATGGCCTGCCCGGCTACACCTATGACGACGCTGTCCGCACCGTGACGATCGCTATCGCCGACGATGGCGCCGGCACGCTCACTGCCACCACGACCGTTACTGGCAACCCCGATAAGGGAACGCTGGTAACCGAGTACAAGACTGGTACCGCTACGGTCGAGAGCGCCGTGGTCCCGTTCGTCAACAGCTATAGCGCCACGACCGATGCACCTGGTGGTGCCGTTGCTCAGGTCGTTGCCACCAAGACCCTGACCGGTCGTCCGCTGGCCGATGGCGAGTTCTACTTTGGCATCGCCTATGCGGGCGAGAAGGAAGCCATCGAGGGTACGTGCGTTACCAACGTTAACGGCCAGGTGAGCTTTGGCGCTCTGCATTACACGACCGAGATGCTCGCCGATCTGGTAAACGCCAAGCGCGCCATTCGTACCGACACGGATGCCAAGCTTGCATGGACTATCGGTTACACCGCCTTTGAGTTCACGCCGCAGCTCGCGGCTAAGGGCATCACGGCCGCAACGCCGAGCTTTAGCTTTAAGGTCATCGTCGTCGACAACGGTGACGGGACCCTGACGGCGACGCCCGCCTACGACGGCATTCAGCCCTTGTTCGAGAACGTCTACGGCGCCGATGCCGTTGACGCTGCGCTCGCCGGCACCAAGAAGCTCCAGGCAGCCGAGGGCCTGACCCCGGCCGACATCGCGGGCAAGTTCACCTTCACCGTGACTGCCGACGAGGCTGGTGCCCCGATGCCCGAGCACACAACCGTGACCAACGACGCGGCCGGCAACGTGGACTTTGGCAAGATCCACTTTACGCTCGACGATCTCAACCGCGCCCTGGGCGTGACGGACGATGCGACCGATAAGGCCGAGGCAGACGAAGCTGACGAGGCCGAGGCTGAAGAGGCAGAGGATGAAGAGGCCGACGCCGACGCTGATGCCAACGCCGACGAGCCCAGCGACGAGTCCGAGCCCGCAGCCCCCACCGCCCCGCGCTCGCACACCTTTACCTACACGGTGACCGAGTCCGGTAGCGCCCCTGGCGTGACCAACGACGCCAGCGCCACGCGCAAGGTTTCCTACACCGTGACTGACGACGGCGCCGGACACCTGAGGGTCGTGCGCAACGGCGACGACGGTGCGGCCTTCACATTCACCAACACCTACAGCGTGACGCCCACCGATTCTTCCGTGACCGATAAGGTCAAGACCGTCAAGCGTCTGACCGGCCGCGACCTTGCGGCTGGCGAGTTCACGTTTGAGCTGCTCGAGGACGGCGTGACTGTCGCTAGTGGCACCAACGACGCCAACGGTGACGTTACGCTGAGCCCGATCCGCTACGAGGCGCCCGGTACGCACACGTACACGCTGCGCGAGGCTTGCCCCAACGCGCTCGGCCTGTACAAGGGCGTCACCTATGACGGCACGACCTACACCGTCGTGACCACCGTCTCCGACAATGGCGACGGCACGTTGACCGCGACGCACAAGCTCGAGGGAACCACCGAGTCGGCTGGCTTTACCAACAAGTACCACGCCATGCCCACGCAGGTTTCCATCGGCGCCATCAAGGTGCTCGAGGGACGCGAGCTCAAGAAGGACGAGTTTAGCTTTAAGCTCGTTGGCGAGGACATCGAGTCCACCGTCACCAACGATGCCGACGGCAAGATCAACTTCGACAAGTTCGAGTACGACGAGCCTGGTACGTATGTCTATACCATCAGCGAGGTCAAGGGCGACGAGGCCGGTATGACCTACGACAAGTCCGTCTTTACCGCGACCGTCAACGTGGTCGATGACGGCGAGGGCAACCTCAAGGCGAACGTCGCCTTTACCAAGGGCGACAAGAGCGTCGAGGGTATCGTGTTCAACAACACGTATAAGAAGCCCGAGACACCCGTGCCGACGCCCGACCCCGGCACGCCCAAGACCGTGACGAACATCGTCAAGACGGTCAAGGGCTTCCTGCCCACCACGGGTGACCAGCAGGCCGCTGCACTGCTCATGGCATTTGTTATCGCCATGGCCGGCGTCGGAGCCCTGGTCTGGGGCATCCGTAAGCGCTAGGCACGCTGGCAGCGCCCGGGGCCAAAAGGCCCCGGGCGGCCGGCGGGGAGCCAGAACATAGCCCCCACCCCCACCCCAAGCCGCCACGGAGGTATCTCCCTCCTCCGTGGCGGCGCTTTTGTGCGTAGGCGAGAAGGGTTCGCCACGAAACCGGCCCATTTACTACGTTTAACCCCTTACCCACAACCATGCTAAAAAACGCGAAAACAAAACCGCAGGTAGAACGCCTGTGGTTTTGTTCAAAACGAAGGTATGGTCAGGGGTATCGAGTCGAACGTAGTAGATGGGCCGATTTCGTGGCGAGCGGTTCCGGCTGATCCCTTGGGGACGGAGGAAAACGGATCATTTTGGTCCCGCGAGGCTTGTGGAGACACTTGACGTGGCCGCCCGAACAAAACTATGCCAGATTACGGGGCTGAGTCACGAGTCTCCAACCATGCCGATATTCGTGAAAATAAAACCGTAGGTAGACGAGTTGCCATTTTGCAAAAAACGCGGGTATGGGTGGGGGTTCTGAGTTTAGCCCCGTAAACCGGCATAGTTTTGAAATGGCATTAAATTGGCAGCAGCCATTTTGCTACGCCGGAGCGGTCGGTCGTCGGACAACTACCCTCGCAGGTACGCAATGGCGATTTGGGTGCGGTTGCGCAGGCCCATCTTTGCCAGGATCGAGCTGATATGGTTGCGCACCGTGCCTTCGCCCATATAGGCGGTGGCGGCAATCTCCTTGTTGTCGAGGCCGCGGGCGATGAGCTCGGCGACTTCGAACTCGCGGTCGGTCAGGCTGGCGAAGGCCGCGGGCCGGCGGGTCGTGCCGGCCTCGACGCCCGTTCCGTCAAAATCGATGTCCTCGATCGCCTTACCCTCGAGCACGCGTTTACCGTCCATGACCTGCGCCAACGCAGGCGGAATGGCGGCGACATCGGTTTTGATCAGATAACCGCGGGCACCCAGTTTGAGCGCCGACACAATGTACTCGTCATCCGAGAATGTCGTCAGAAACACCACCCGCGCCGCAGGGTCGTGCTCGAGGATCTCGCGCGCCGCCGATAGGCCGCCGCATCCCGGCATCTGAATGTCGAGTAGCGCGATGTCGGGCGTGTGCTCGGCGTAGAGCGCGACCGCGTCGTCGCCGTTGGCGCCGGTGCCTACTACCTCGATCTGCGGCTGGGCGCCCAGGATAATCTTGAGCGAATCGACCACCAAGCGGTCGTCGTCGACAACAATGAGCCTCATCGGTCCTCATCTCCTCGCTGCTTGGGAACGGTGGCAAACACACGCCAGCCGCCGGCGCCGACACGCGGGCCGGCGGTGAAGGTGCCGCCAAGCGCCTCGATGCGCTCGCGCATGGAGGCGAGCCCCATGCCCTCCGCGGCGCCGTGGCCGCTTGCTTGAACCCCGCCCGCGCCATCGTCGGTAACAATGAGCTGGTAAAACGACGGATGCTCCATGCACCGTACGGTGACAGCATGGGCGCAAGCATGGCGCATGGTGTTGGAGAGTGCCTCGCGCAGGACCGCCGCAAAGCAGTTGGCGACATTTGCGGGCGCATGCTCGG
>CATYHY010000050.1 GCA_958407085.1 uncultured Collinsella sp.
GCGCGCCGCCGGAGTTGCCCGGGTTGATGGCGGCATCGGTCTGGATCATGTTGGCATAGATGGTGTTACCGTTGGTAGAGCTCATGGCCGTGGAGCGATAGAGCGCCGACACAATACCCGTGGAGACAGACTGCTCGTTGCCGAACGGCGAGCCGATCGCCATGACCCACTCGCCCACGTTGAGCTTGGAGGAGTCACCGATCTCGATCGGCGTGAGCTTTGAGGCGTCAGCATCCTTGAGTTTGATGACGGCCAGGTCGCTCGAGGCATCGTTGCCCACGAACTCGGCCTCGTACGTGGTTCCGTCGTCCATGGTAACCACGTACTGGTCATAGCCATCGACCACGTGGTTGTTGGTGAGGATGTGGCCCTCGGTATCGAGCACCACGCCCGAGCCGACGCTGCCCGAGCTGTCCGACTCGTCGGCAGACTGCGAAAGCGAGCCATTCTGGCTACCGCTCGAAGTGGCGGTGATGGAAACGACGGAGGGCAACGCCTTGGCAGAGACGGCCTCGGCCAGCGTGGTATCCTCGGAGTCGATGGTGATCTTTTGCGCCGATGAACCCGAAGCACCCGCCGTCACGGCGTTCCTGCCGCCGCCGATATCGAGCGTGCCGCTCATAATGAGCGCGATGACCAGCAGAGCTCCGCAGGCACAGCCGGCGAGTGCCGTAATAAAGATCGGCAGCTTTTTGGTCTTGGTCTTGACCACCGTGTGCTTGTTTACGACCTGCTGGCTGCCCAGCGGCTTACCGGTCTGCGTGTCGTAGGCCTGCACGTAGGGAATGTTGCCGTCGGCAGGCGTCGACTCCACCTGTACGCGCGGTTGCTGCTGAGTCTCGCCGGCGTGGCCCGCATCCTGGGGACGCTGGGAATCGTTCTCGCTCATAGCTGCAATCCTTTCGTCAAATAACCAAAGGCCCGCCAAACACGTGGCGGGCCATCATTGTTCACGATGAGTTGTACCCCAATATGCGGGTGCACGTGTATGAGAACGCAATCTTTTAGGAAGGCTTAAGTTCTACTGCAAACTCGAAAGGAACCCGCACCTGCGGCAAAACCACCGCAAAGGCGCCTGTCCCCCTTGCGGTGGAAATCTAGTCCTTAAACAGATAGCCCACGCCGCGGACGGTGGTGATGTGTGCCGCGATCTGCGGGCCCACCTTGGAACGGATGCGTCGAATGTGCACGTCGACGGTGCGCGTGCCGCCGCAGTACTCAAAGCCCCACACGCGGTGCAGCAGCACTTCGCGGCTGTAGGCGCGGTTGGGGTGCGTCGCCAAAAAGCTCAGCAGCGAGTACTCCATCAGCGTCAGGTCAATGGGCTCGTTATCGAGTGTCACCTGGTAGGTAGCCAGGTTAATCTCGAGGTTATCGATGTTGAGCACATCGTCGGCGGTGACGGTCTCCTCCTCGCCCATCAGGCGCTGCGCACGAGCCTTAAGTTCGTTGGGCGTCGCCGTGGGGCATACAAAGTCGGCATGCGCGTGATTCGGCAGACGCAGGGTGCCGAGCGCCTCGTCGTCGACGATCACCAGCATGGGAACGCCACCGCGGTCGTCGAGCCATTTGGCAATCTGATCGATGCGGTCGCTGCGGATGCCGTCGGAGTCGAGGATCAGCAGGTCGAAGTCGTGCGCCGCAGTCGGCGAATCGGGTGTGGCAAGGCTCACCTCGACACCCAGGGTGGTCGTCAAGCTGCGGGCAAACTCGTGGAAGCGCGTCGTGCGCGCCATGAACAGGGCACTCTTTTCGGACATATCGGCCTCCAAGGAAATGAGCTCAATCGTACTGGAACAAGTCAGCGCGATTAGGAGTTCGCCAGGTAGTGCTTGATCTCCCACTCGGTGATCGTAGACTCAAACTTATGCCACTCGTCGCGCTTCTTTTTGAGGAAGAAGCTGTGGATGTGCTCGCCGAGGGCATCCTTCATAAACTGCGAGTCCTCAAACACGTCGAGCGCCTCTTTAAGCGAGCGCGGCAGCGGCGTGTAGCCGGCCTCGACCATCTGACGGTCGGTAAGCTTGAGTGTCTCGGCCGTGGCCTCGGGCGGGAGCTCCAGCTTGCGCTCGATGCCGTCCAGACCAGCCGCCAGCGTGACGGCGTTGACCAGGTACGGATTGGCCATGGGATCGGGACTGCGCAGCTCGATGCGCGTGGACAGCTGCTTGCCGGGCTTGTAGACCGGGATGCGAACCATGCTCGCGCGGTTGCGCAGGCCCCACGTGGCGTACTGCGGCACGGAGTCGCCACCCGTGGTGATGCGCTTGTACGAGTTGACCGTGGGGTTGGTGATGGCGCTGATCTCGCGGGCATGCGCCAGGATGCCGGCCATATAGTGCTTGGCAACGTCGGAGAGATGGTACTTCTCGTCGCCCTCGCCCCAAAAGACGTTGTTGCCGTCGTGGTCGAATAGCGACTGGCACAGGAACATAGCACTGCCGTCCTCGCCTGCCAACGGCTTGGGCATAAAGGAGGCGTGGCAACCGCTCTCGTAGGCCTGCTGCTTAATGATGAGTTTGGCCGTGGTGATGGCGTCGGACATGCTCAGGGCCTCGGCGTGACGCAGGCTCATGCCGTGCTGCGAGCGGCCGGCGGCGTGGAAGGTGTACTCCACGGGCACGGACATCTTCTCGAGCGTGAGGACCGTATTGCGACGCAGGTCGCGGGCGGCATCGCTCACCGAAAGATCGAAGTAGCCCACGTTGTCGAGCGGCTCGGGGGTGTGTTCGTCGGGGAAGTAGTAATACTCCAGCTCGGCGCCCACGTTGAGCAGATAGCCAGCCTTCTCGGCCTTGCGGAACATGCGGCGCAGGGCATCGCGCGGGTCGCCGGCAAACGGCTTGCGATCGGGAGTGCACACGTCGCAGAACACGCGGGCGACGCCGTTGTGGCTCGGGCGCCACGGCAGAATCTGGAAGGTCGAAGCATCGGGAAACGCCAGCATGTCGGCTTCCTCGGGCGTGGCAAAGCCCTCGATGGCGGAGCCGTCAAAGCCAATACCCTCCTCAAAAGCGACCTCGAGGTCCTCGGGGCTAATGGCAAAGTTCTTGAGGCGGCCGAGAATGTCGACAAACCACAGACGCACAAAGCGGATGTCACGCTGCTCTACGGAGCGGAGTACGTAATCGATGTTCTGCTGGTTCATGTCGCTCCCCTTTCTTTCGGGCGGGTTTCGACTGGTCTATATCGCAGATACTATCGCAGAAAAATGTTTCCGCAGGGTTAAAGCGTATCAAGCGCTCAAAAAACGTGCGCGAACAGGCAGTTGCGAACGAGTGACTAGCGCGAGGTCGATGCGCGGTGTTCGATGTGGCCGGGGATCTCGATGCGTTTGGGCGCCAGCTTTGCGGCCTCGCCCACGGTGGTGGTAACAACGTCGATGCGCTCGGACAGGCGCTCGACCACGCGCTCGGCGATGGTGAGGGTGTCCTGCGCGGCCGTGGTCACACCGCCAAAGAGCACATGGTTCCAGGGGTAGTCGTCAAACGTCGCGATCTTGAGCCCCGCCGGCAACGAGGGTCCCAGCTGTGCCAACGCCTCGGTCAGACGCAGAAAGACCAGGCCGTTGACGGCAATGAGGCCGAGCTTTTTGCCTGCATAGCCGCGGATGGTCTCGTCCAAGCGGCCGACGCCCGTGGCACCGCCATCGGCCAAGGTGACAACCTCGCCGGCAAGGCCGCGTCGCGACAGCTCGTCGGTAAAGGCCTCGGCGCGCTCGCGACGCACGGGGCTGTCATCGCTTGCCTCGGTGAGCAGGCACAGGCGCTCGCTGCCAGCGGCAGCCAAGGCGTCTACCAAGCCGGCAACCAGCTCGCGGTTGTTAGATGTCACCAGATCGACACCGCCGGCAGCAACATCGCGGTCGAGCAGCACAACGGGTAAACGTCCCGCGGCAGCGGCGATTGCCTCGTCGTTACCGCCGCAGGTATTGACGACCAGGCCGTCCACGCCGGCGTCGATAAGCCTGGTGAGCGATTCGGCCTCTTTAGCGGGATCGTTGCCGCTAATGGCCGTCATAAGCGAGCAGCCGCGCGCGGCGGCACTGGCGGAAAGCCCTTCGAGCATGGCACTGGAGAACGGGTTGGCGATGTCGGCCAGGATCACGCCGATGAGGTTGGTGCGTGAGCTGCGCAGATTGCGTGCGGCGGCACGTGGGCGATAGCCGGTGCGCTCGATAACCGCCGCGATGCGAGCGCGGGTTTCCTCGGTCATCTGCCCGGGGCGGTTGTTGAGATAGCGCGAGACCGTGGCCGGGCTCACGCCCGCCTCGGCGGCAATGTCCTTGATTCTCATCTGCGCCATGGCGCACCCCGTTTCCCAATTGTCAGCAGTCTGAGCCATTTTAGGCATTTTTTTAAAAATCTCGCTTGCAAAAGGCTGTAGGTGAGTATACTACAACTCGAAACGAAACCGATTTCGTAAACCGATTTCGGCGAGCGTTGGCACGTAGGTGCAAAGATGTACCCTACCGTCTTGGCACCTCCGTGCCAACGCCATATCAAAGGTGTACGCACGAGCAAGAAGGAGCTGCGCAACCATGGGTAAAACGGTTCTTACCTTCGGCGAGATCATGATGAGGCTCTCGCCCAAAGACCATCTGCGCATTGAGCAGGCGACCGAGTTTGATGTCCGCTACGGCGGCGCCGAAGCCAACACCGCGCTTTCCCTGGCCTACCAGGGCGACAAGGCCGCTTACGTCTCCGTTGTCCCGGCCAACCGTCTGGGCGAGTGCGCTCTGCGCTCGCTGAAGGCCTACGGCGTCAACACAACGCGCGTCGTGCGTCAGGGCGACCGTCTTGGCTGCTATGTGTTTGAGGTCGGCGCCTCGCAGCGCGGCAACGGCTGCGTCTACGACCGCAAGTTCTCTGCCATCAACATGGCCAAACGCGACGTCTTTGACTGGGACGAGATCCTCAAGGGCATCGATGTCTTCTATTTCTCCGGCGTGACCCCCGCCGTCTCCGATGAGATGGCCGCCGCCTGCAAGGAGGCACTCGCCGCCTGCCGCGCCAAGGGCATCACCACCGTGTGCGACGTGAACTATCGCGGCAAGATGTGGTCGCCCGAGAAGTCGCAGGCCACCATGAAGGAACTCCTGCCGCTCGTCGACATCTGCATCGCCAACGACGAGGATGCGCCCGCCGGCCTCGGCATGACCTGCGTCTCTGGTTCCCTTGCCCATGGCATCGAGGAGCGCGACACCTACGTCGAGATGGCCCGTCAGATCTGCGCCGAGTACGGCTGCAAAAAGGTCGCCTCGGTCGTCCGCAACATCTCCTGCGTCGAGCGCTCCATCTGGATGGGCATGCTCTTTGACGCCGAGAGCGGCGAGCACTGGTTCTCCCCTGCTCACGACGTGCACGTGCTCGAGGGCGTTGCCGCCGGCGACGCTTTCAACGCCGGCCTCGTCCATGCCCTCACCAACGACTTTGATCCGCAGGACGCCGTCAACTATGCGATTGCAGCGTCGATCCTCAAGCTCACCATCAAGGGCGATTCCAACTTGGTGACCGCAGACGAGATCGCAGCCGTGGCATCCGCCGCCGACGGTGGCACCCGCGTCGCGCGCTAATCCGTCTCCATTCCGCGGGCCGCAGCTTTCCAATCCCATACCCCTGCGGCCCGCTCCCCGATTCCTCCGGTCGGGCAAAACCACCAGTCCCATTCCGGTTTTGCCTGGCATTCCCTACATGACTGGTCGAGCAGCTGGTTTTGGAATTGCTTGAACCCCAAGCAGTGCCTCCGATAACCAATCCAAAATCGGCTCCTGACCAGCATATTTGGCAATCACGCGCCCATGCGCGCCATACATCGAAAGGAACATTATGTTCGATCAGTTCTACACCACGCTTGAGTCCCTGGGCATCGTGCCGGTCGTCGTGCTCGACAAGGTCGAGGACGCCGCTCCGCTCGCCCACGCCCTTATGGCAGCTGGCATGAAGTCCGCCGAGGTCACCTTCCGCACCGCCTGCGCCGCCGAGTGCATCGCCGCTATGGCCGAGGCCGAGCCCGAGATGTGCGTTGGCGCCGGCACCGTCCTGACCGTCGAGCAGGTTGAGCAGGCCCGCGCAGCCGGTGCCAAGTTCATCGTCTCCCCGGGTTACAACGAGGACGTTGTGAAGCACTGCATCGACATCGACCTGCCTGTCCTTCCCGGCACCGTAACCCCCTCCGAGGTCACCGCAGCCGAGAACCTGGGCCTCAAGGTCACCAAGTTCTTCCCCGCGTCCCAGTATGGCGGCCTGAACACCATCAAGGCCCTCGCCGCTCCGTTTGTCGGTCACCGCTTTATGCCCACCGGCGGCGTGAGCACCGCCAACGTCGAGGAGTACCTGAGCTCCTCCGCCATCATCGCCTGCGGTGGCACCTGGATGGTCAAGCCGGCCCTGTTTGCCGACGGCGACTTCTCCAAGGTCGAGCAGATCGCCCGCGAGGCCATGGACGTCGTCAAGAAGGTCCGCGGCTAGGTTTAGCTCTCTATCGTGAAAGGGGGCGTGCCCTAGACCTCGCCCCCTTTCTTTTAAAGCGGCTCGGAAGCGCGCCGTTTCCGTCACGGACAAGAACCGAAAACGTCTTGTATGCTGATAGAACGTGGCGGAAGCGACACGCCCCCGAGCCGCTTTGCCTACTCGGCTGGCAACCGCGCCCAGTTGAGCCACATCGACAAAAACCGAGCCATCAAAACAGCTGCGGCGCCGTCTGGAGGAATGGACCCTTGCTTCCGGTCTTTTCCTCCAAGCGGCGCCACAGCTTTTTCGTGCCCCGATAGTGCCCCGGCAGTTGCGGTGAGATACGGACTGCTTGCACCATCAGAGCCGCAAAACAATCCCTATTTCACTGCAACTAATGAGGGGGGGCGAGTTAGATGGCCGTATCTTTGGACAGCTCAAAATAGTCGGGATGCAAGGCGATAACCGGGCCCTGCTCCTCGGGCATCAGATGCAAGTGCGTCTCGGCCAGATAGCTCGCCGCGTCGGTATCGCCCCTCTTAATGGCCTCGAGAATCCGGCGATGCTGCCGACGAATCGGCTCCCAATCCAGATCCTGCGACACCATACGCAACCAGTTGTATCGCTCAAAATGCGTGTTGATGCTCTTCATCCAATCCCACAACATGTGACGACCGGCAATCTCAAAACACGTCTCATGGAACAGGTTGTCCAGGTCAAAGAAACGACGCGTTTCGCTATGGTCGAGCGACTCGGACTCGGCAAGGATCTGCTCAATCCGCTGCTTTTGCTCGGGCGAGGCGGCCGAACAGCATTTAATAAGCACGCTTCTCTCGAGCTTCTCGCGCAAAAAGCAGGCGTTTTCGGCGCGTTCCATGCTGATTTTAGAGACGTAGGTGCCGCTTTTGGGACGCGTTTCCACCAGCTCCTGCTCACGCAGGCGCACAAAGGATTCGCGAATGGGCGTGCGCCCGATTCCCGTCTCCTTTTCCAGACCAATCGCCGAAAGGCGCGTGCCGGGCTTGAGCTCGGCATAGATGATCTTAGAGCGCAATGCGTTGTATGCCTGGTCTTGCAGGCTCTGATAATGCTGGTGTTGTTCCATAAAGCCCTCGGATAAGTCCTCGGTTAGTCGAATACCACCATGCAATACTATCGCATCCCCCGCCCCATCATAAGTTGCGGTGGAATAGTTCCTGTTCAAGGCCTTCAGCAGCAAAAACAGGAACTATTCCACCGCAACTACAGCCAACGAGTTGTTGCGATTAGGTGAACGTTCACCTTTTTATTGTTTTTCTCTTCGCAAATAAAATCCCGTGCGTATACTTAGATTCAAACGAAACCGATTTCGTTGAGCGTGGGCAATAGGATGCTAAGACACACCCTACCATCTTGGCATCTTATCGCCCACGCAATGCCATTTGCTTTCTTCCCGTCTCGTTGGACCTTTAGTCCCATTCCGGCACAGCGAGACACTTCCTAGACGACTGACCGTGGGGCCGGCTTTTCTGCTTTTGCAGCAGTGCCTCCGATAACCCTCTTTTGCCGGCCCGGGTCAGCTTTTTCACACAACCGAAAGGACGGGTAGCAACATGCGACCGCTCATCATCATGCATGGCGAGAACATCGACTGGTGCCATACCGTCATCAGAATGCTGATGTATCTTGTGGGCGTTGCAGTACTGGCACTCGGTATGAGTCTCCAGACGGCATCCGGCCTGGGCGTCGCCGCGCTCACGTGCTTTGCCACAACCCTATCCATGCTCACTGGCAAGACGCTCGGCTTTTGGATCACCGCAACCTACGTCGCCTACATCGTGGCGCAATTAGCCATCTTGCGAAGCGAGTTCCAGCCGCGCATCCTGCTCGAGTTGTTCTTCTCAACGCTGATTGGCGGCTTGACCGACCTCTTCATGGCGGTCAACCCACTGCATCCCACGGCACTCCCCACACAGATTGCGACCATGCTGCTCTCCCTCGCTGTCACCGCATTTGGCGTAAGTCTCGTCGTCAACATGGGCGTTGTCCCCAACGCGCCCGACGGCTTGGTGCAAGTCATTGCCGAAAAGCTTAAACGCCGCTTTGGTGACGTAAAAGTCGTGTTTGACTGCTCACATGTCGCCGCCTCGCTCGCGTTGTCGCTGATCTTTATGTACAACCTGGGCGGCTTTGGCGTCACGACCGCCATCTCGGCACTGTTCCTGGGCCATGTCATCAACGTCGCCAACAAGCTGTTCGCCCAGCGCTTTATCCGCGCGGCATTCGGAAAATAGCACCACCGCAAGAACCCGCGAACAGCGCTATACGTTGCTATATCTTGCTATACTTTGCTATATCTTGCTATACTTTGCTATATCTTGCTATA
>CATYHY010000051.1 GCA_958407085.1 uncultured Collinsella sp.
TTGGCGGTCTTGGTGGAGCCGTTGCCGCCCAGCATAAACAGGCAGTCGAGCTGCAGCTTATGATAGGTGTGGACCATTGCCGGCACCTTCTCGACGCCGTCGGCCTCGGGAATATCCAGGCGCTTGAACGGCGTACGGCTCGTGCCCAGGATGGTGCCGCCACGGGTAAGGATGCCGCTAAAATCGGCGGGCGTCATGACGCGGAACCGGCTGTAGATAAGGCCCTGGTAGCCGTCCTCAAAACCATAAATCTCGATAGGTTCTTCGCTATTGGTCATAAGCGTTTTGACAATGCCGCGCATGGTGGCGTTGAGCGCCTGGCAGTCGCCGCCACTGGTAAGAAGACCGATCCTAAGCATGATGAATCCTTCCGGGCAAGTTATAACATGCGCATAAGTTTACCCCCGCACACTGTTGATACGGGGGTAAAACGTGTTAGCTCAAGCGTATAGAAATGTAAACAACGTCAGGCGAGCGTAAGGTCGACGAGCCTGGGTCCTTACAGTGCGAAGGCGTCGACGTCGCCCCAGTGGCGGCGCAGCGTAATGGCGGCGGCGGGTTCGGTATTGTCAAAGACGACCGACCATTGCGTATTGCTGGTGATGTCTTTCGGATTGGGTTCTTGCGCTGCAGCGCGTAGGGCCTTCCAAGCGACTGCCTCGTCCTGGGCACCGACATGGGCGTCAAGGACATCGGCGATTGCGATGGCGCGCTCTTTACCATGGCCCAGCTCGCCATTCTTTTGGTTGGGCAGCACTTCGTCGCCATAGCAGGCGTAGAAGTTCGTAACCTGGCGTACAGGAGTCGCTTTGAAAGCACGGTCCGGATCGCGCGGATCCCACTCTACTACGCGCGCGTCACCGGCGGCGTCGTTGATAAAGAAGTGGTAATCGCGTCCTGCCATGGCGTGCATGTCGTAGGCGGAAAGCAGGTCGACAGCTTCTTGCGTGGTGGCGGCACGGTCGAGCACCAGACGGATGGCGAGCGAGGTATTGATGACGGGGCGTTGCGCGTCCTGGTCACAGGGCTTGGAATCCAGAGTGAGTACGGCAATGGACACGCCGCATTCGTTAACACCGTCGAGCTGGGCAAACGGGCCCATGAGTGCGGCGGCACGTCCGGCGACGGAGTCAAGCGGAGTGTTATCGCCCAGGTTGTTAAGGGCGGCAAACCCGATGGAGGCATAGCCGCCACGTGGGTGATTGCGCACCAGCAGCGCCGAGGTGTCGTCCTTAAAGTCGTAATTGCGACCGGTGCGCACGCGGCCTTCGGCATCTACGGCGACAAAAGTGCTGCAGGCAAACTGGGGCGCCTGGACATGTACCGGCACACCGGGCAGCACCTGCGCCACCACGGCATCGATGTAGGCCTGGTCGTCGCGCACGCCAGCGGCGATGATGCGATCAAGATCGTAGTCGTAGGCGATGTCGATTGCGTACAGGTCATAGCCATCCGCGTAGCCGGTCAAGCGTTTGAGCGACGCGGCGGACTTGATTTGCTTGTGATAAACGATACCGGTGGCAGCGGCAAGGCCGACGGCGACTCCCGCGCCACCGCAGGCGATGGCAATGTTACGTGGCTTCATGGCGGCTCCTCTCGTCCTGTTAGCGTAATTGTCGCAAAAGGTGCACGGGCATGATGGCTCAACTTGGTGAGCGGTGCGGGATTAAACACGGAATGAAGAGTGCAGCGCTGGCGCGGCGGGGTATGCTGGAAGGGACCATCAACCCAGCGAAAGGGGAGAGCATGACGGATCAGGAAACGCCCGAGCGCGCGCATGTGACGGCCGATGATATCGAGGCCGCCAACGACCTTATCGACTTTATCGAGGCATGCCCCAGCATGTTCCATACGGCGGCGACCATTATGGCCGAGCTCGACGAGGCGGGCTTTACCTACCTGCCCGAGAACGCGGCGTGGGACATCGAGCCGGGCGGGCGTTATTACACGCAGCGCAACACCTCGAGCGTTATCGCCTTTAAGGTGGGCGAGGACCTGGCTGCTACGTGGGGCGAGGACGGCGTTGCCGGCGACTATCATTTTCAGCTCACGGCGTCGCACAGCGATTCGCCGACGTTTAAGGTCAAGGCTGTGCCCGAGCTCGATGGCGCAGGTGAGACGTTGCGCCTGAACACCGAGGCCTACGGCGGCATGATCGACTACACCTGGTTCGATCGCCCGCTGGCGCTCGCGGGCCGCGTGTTGGTGCGCGAAGGCGACCGTATTGAGAGCCGCCTGCTTGCCACCGAGCGCGAGGTCGCTATTATCCCGAGCCTTGCCATCCACATGAACCGTGGCGTTAACGAGGGCTTTGCGCCCAACCGCGCCGTCGACCTGTGCCCGCTCATCAGCGCCGGTGATCTTAAGCAGGGCGACTTTGATGCTCTGATCGCCGACGAGTTGGACGTTGAGCCCGAGCAGATTCTGGGTCGCGATCTGTTCCTGGTCAATCGTCAGGATGCGCGCATTTGGGGCTGGGCCGACGAGTTTATCTCGACGCCCAAGCTCGACGACCTGGCCTGCGCCTACACCTCGCTGCAGGCATTTTTGGGTGCCGAGAACGCGCATGACGTTTCGGTCTTCTGCTGCTTTGATAACGAGGAGGTTGGCTCCGAGACCAAGCAGGGAGCCATGTCGACGTTCTTGGCCGATGCGCTGCGCCGCATTAACGGATCGCTGGGCTTCGATGACGAGTCGTACCATCGCGCACTTGCCGCCTCGATGCTCGTGAGCTGCGACAACGCACATGCCGTGCACCCCAACCACGCCGAGAAGTGCGACGCCCGCAATCAGGTTGTGCTCAACGGCGGCATCGTCATCAAGGAAGCCGCCAACCAGCACTACTGCACCGATGCCTTTAGCCGCGCGGTGTTCCAGGCCATCTGCGATGACGCCGACGTGCCCACGCAGGCCTTCGCCAACAAGAGCGATATGGCGGGTGGCTCCACGCTCGGTAACCTGTCGAACATGCAGGCGAGCATGCACGCCGTGGACGTGGGCCTGCCGCAGCTGGCCATGCACTCAAGCTACGAGACCGGCGGCGTACGCGACGTGATGTACGCCATTCGCGCCCTTACGGCCTTCTACGAGCGAAACCTAACCATCAACGGAGCCGAAAGCGTGGAGCTCTAAAACCTGCCAAAAAGGGACAGGTTTATTTTGGCAGGTTCTATTTGGGCAAACGCAAAGGGTGAAACCGAACTAGATCGGTGATACGTAGCCGCCGAGGTACAGTGTGCCTCGGCGGCTTTTTGCGTACAGAGTACGGCTAATGCTTATAAATGCTATACATGCTTTACGTATCAACCATTGTTTTTTATGATTGGCATAGGAGATGATAAGGAGGAACCATGACTACGGCGTCAGCTCAGATCAACGTGCGTCTCAATGCCGATCTCAAGCGGAGCGGTGATGCTGCGCTCTCTAGCGCTGGCATGACACCGAGCCAAGCGGTGCGTGCGCTTTGGCAACTTGCGGCGTCTCTGGCTGATCGGCCCGGCGCGCTCCAGGACCTCCTTTCGCCCAGTCGTGCCCGGGCGGAACAGCGCGAGCGGGAGAAAGTCGCCAAGCACAAGTTCGAACTCATCGACCGGGGTTCGCAACTGTTCGCTGCTGCTTGCCGTGAATCGGAAATTGACTTGGCTAAGGTGCAGCCCTCGGGCGATGAAGAACTCAAACGGAACGCCTACGCGGATCGCTACGGCGAGGAGATGAGCTGGCTCTGTGAATGAGAATCCAAAGCGCATCTTGGTTGACACCAACGTGTGGCTCGATTACTTCATTCCCCGGCGACGCGGTCGTTCAGCGGCGATTGAGTTTCTACGTGATGCATGCGCGGCTCAAGTTGATTTGCTGTATGCGGCGACATCGTCCAAAGACCTGTTCTATTTGATTTCGAGCGAACATAAGGCGTGGTATCGGCGCGAGCATGGCTCGCTATCCCAAGATGCCTCCGTGGCGGCGACATCACTTGCATGGGATTGCCTCGACGTGTTGTCGCAACTTGCCACGCCGGTACCCTGCGACCTGAGTGACATATGGATGGCGAGCAAGCAGCGTAATCTCCATAGCGATTACGAAGACGATTTAATCATCGCGGCAGCGATGCGCGCAAAGGCAGACCTTCTGGTCACCAACGATGTCAAGCTCTGCTCGCACGCACCAGTCGCCGCAATGAGCGTAGAAGACGCAAAGAATTACTTAGCAACGCTCTAACAATTTGAAGACCTCACAGGTCGAATAAAAGTCAGCGAGAGTCCGCCGTTTGAGTCAAGGTGCCGCGAAATGAAAAGGCGCTGACCTTCTGGTCGCGCCTTTGAAATTGAACGGCAGATTGGCCAAACGGCGGGTTCGTAGCGTCGACCGGTCCGCCGTTCGTTAGAACGGCGGAACCCATGGGGCTCGCAGCGTCGAGGGGTTCCGGCGTTTGGTAAAACGCCGGAACAATCTAGTGCTCGATCCAGCAGCGGAGCGTCTCGCCGGCCTGCAGGTGACGCAGGTTCTCCGCGGCGATGTCGACCACATTGTTGAGCGTGGCTGCCAGATGGAACCAACCGGAGACGTGCGGCGTGATGAGCATGTTGGGTGCATCCCACAGTGGGCTTGTCGCAGGCAGCGGCTCGGGGTCGGTGACGTCGATTGCGGCGCCGGCGAGATGTCCCGATTCCAGAGTGGCAACCAAGTCGTCGGCGACCACAAGATCGCCGCGGCCGCCGTTGGCAAAGAAGGCACCCGGTTTCATCGCGGCGAAGAACTCGGCGTTCGCCAGGCCGCGGGTCTCGGGTGTGCTGGGCATAAAGGATGCGACGATGTCGGCCTCCGCCAGACGCTCAGACAGGGCATCCATGCCGTCCATGTCCTCAAACACAATGGGGTAGACGAGTGGATGGCGCTTGATGCCGCGGACGTGCGCACCCATGCTGCGGCAGAGTGTGGCAAAGTGGCCGCCGATATCGCCCGCGCCCAGCGCCAGCACGTTGGCATTTTTGAGCGAGGTGACCGGCCCCAAGTCCTCCCAGCGATGCTCGCGCTGCAGGTCCTGGTAGCCGGGCAGGCGCTTCATCATTGACAGCACCATGGCAAACATGTGCTCGCTCACGGCTTGGCCGTAGGCGCCCACCGAGCAGGAAAGCTTGGCGTCGGCCGGCACGGTGCCGGCGGCCAAGTAATCGTCATAGCCGGCGGTCTGCAATTGCAACAACTGGAGATGCTCGCATGCCGTGAGCATGTCAGGGTCGATGTTGCCCAGAATCACGTCGGCATCGGCGACCTGTTCACGTGTGGCGGCGTCGGCGCTCGTGTAGATAAAGTCCTCGCCCGGAGCACTCGACTCGAGGATCGCGCGATGGCGGTCGTTGACGGGCAACAAAACCAGGATGTTCACAAGCAATCCTCTCCGCCCAACCTGCCAAAAAGGGACAGGTTTATTTTGGCAGGTTTTATCAGGCAAAACGTTCAAATAAAACGCCGGATGCAAGACGGGCGTGCCCGTTAGCATCCGGCGTCCGCACGGCTACCAGCTCAGCAGCTCGTAACCGTCCTCGGTCACCACGAGCTGTACCTCGCACTGGGCCGAATCGCTGCCGTCCTTGGTGCGCACGCACCAGCCGTCGCCCTTGCTGATCTTGATATCGGGCGCTCCGGCGTTGACCATGGGCTCGATGGTAAAGACCATGCCCGGCACCATGATGGTGTCCACATCGGGCGCCTCGGTGGTAAAGCCGACAAACGGGTCCTCGTGGAACTCCTTACCGATGCCGTGTCCGCCGTACTCGCGCACCACGCTAAAGCCGGCGTCCTCGACCGTCTTTTGCACGGCCTCGGCCATCACGGACAGCGGTAGCCATGGCTTGACGGCCGCCAGACCCGCCTCCACGCTGGCGTGGGTGACGTCGACCAGGCGCTGGCGCTCGGCCGAGACCTCGCCGATGCAGAACATACGGCTCGAATCACTAAAGTAACCGTCTAGGATCGTAGAGCAGTCCACGTTGATGATGTCGCCCTCGTGCAGCACATCCGCATCGCAGGGGATACCGTGGCAGACGACGTCGTTGATCGAGGTGCACACGCTCTTGGGATAGCCCTCGTAGTTAAGATCGGCCGGCGTGCCGCCGTGCTCGACGGTGTAGTCGTAGATCATCTGGTCGATCTGGTTGGTGGTCATGCCCGCGGCGATGTGTTCGCCCACATAATCGAGCACGCCCACGTTGATGGCTGCCGAGCGCTTGATGCCCTCGATATCGGCGGGCGTCTTGTAGAGCGTACGGGGCAGAACCTCCCAGCCCTCTTCCCACAGGCGCTCAAGGCGCTCATCAAAGGCGCTATGGCATTTCTTGTATTTCTTGCCGCTGCCGCACCAGCAAGCATCGTTGCGGCCAGGCACGGGTCCGTTGTCAAACATGGCTAACTTCCTTTCATCCGCAGCTAGTATAGCCCACTCACAGGGCAGCTGCGCGCTAGTAGCTCACCTGGCAGGGGATGCCGAGGGTGCGCACGCGTGCGGCGATGGCGTCGAGCACCTCAGGTGCTGCCTTGGCAAGGCCGGCGACCGGTGTCTCGCGCGCTACCGTGTAGATGGTTGCTTCTTGTGGGCGAATGCGCTCAAGCGCCGCGAGCCAGGGGCCGACGTACTCCTCGCCGGTGTTGTCGATGAGCTTGCCCTGATACTCGCCGGTCAAATAGATCGTCTGGATAATAACGTGACCGTCAAAGCTTGCGAACGTCTCGATCTGGTGCTCGACGCCGTAGGGGCCAACGGGCTGGTCGAGCAGCTGGATAAACGCCGGGTCGACGGTATCGAGCTTGAGGATGTTGTCGTCGACCATCATGAGCGCGTCGTGCACCTCGGGGCGGTCGGCGCGCGTGCCGTTGGAGAGCACGGCGATCTTGGAGTTTGGGGCAAGCTCGTCGCGCAACGCGACGGCGCCGGCGATGGCCTGCGGAAACTCCGGTGCGGCAGTGGGCTCGCCGTTGCCTGCGAAGGTGATCACATCGGGGAGCTCGCCCTCGGCTGCCATCTCGCGCAGCTTTGCCTCGAGCGCGTCGAGTACCACGGCAGCTGTGTTGTACGGCTCATGACAGGGGCGCTCGGCGTTGAGGCCGTTTTCGCAGTAAATGCAGTCGAACGTGCAGATTTTGCCGCTGGCCGGCATCATGTTGACGCCGAGCGAGAGACCAAGGCGACGGCTGCGAACGGGCCCAAAGATGGGGCTGGCATTTAGAAACGTAGACATAGGCATATGCTCCTCAAGACAATTGTGCCTAAGCATAGCATCGGCTCCAAAACAAGGTGCGGGCTCTTGCTTTACAAGTTTCGTTTTTTCACGTCGCTCATTATGCTGCGCCATGAAAAGCCTCGGCTCGGGTACAGTTAATTTGTTAACAAGGCATAAGGCAATGCGGGTCCATCCAACCGTACTGACGTGCAACTGGATGGGCGTTGATGATGGGGGCACAACATGGATTTTACGGTCGAGAATGCGGGCACCACGATTGCCTGTCGCGAATATGCCGGCCCGGATGTGTTGCCTGATACTCCTGCCTTGGTGTGCGTGCACGGCGCTTGTGTCGACGGCACATTTTTCGATGGCATCGCTTGTGAGCTCAGTCGCAACTACCGCGTAATTGCCTACGACCGCCGCGGCTGCGGCGGCAGCAGCGAAGCGGCAGACGGCAGCTATGATCTTTCCACTCAGGCCGCCGATCTGCAGGCCGTGATCGAACACGTTGGCGCTCCGACAAATGTGCTTGCGCACAGCGCCGGTACGTTGGTGGCGCTGGAGCTTCTTCGCACCGAACCCCATCTCATCGCCCGTGCGATTCTGCATGAGCCGGCTGTGTCGGCCGAAGGCGTCGGCATGGGCGCAGCTCCGGTTTTGCTCGATATGATTGCGGCTGGAAAGGTTTCAAGGGCGCTCCGGCTTTTCTTGGGAGCCCTCGGCGACTTGGATCCCGAGGCTCCTGGGACGACCGAAGCGGAAGCCAAACATGCCCTGCGCAATGGTCGTTGCTTCATGGCCAATGAATACGGAACAAATATGACATATGCTCCCGACTGGGAGCGCGCCCGCGCGTCAAAGGCGGTGTCGGCCGTGTTCTTGGGCGAGTTCTCGGTCGGTACGCCCCGCGAGGCTGGTACGCGAGCGGCTGCCGAATATCTCGATTGCCCCCTCGTGACGATCCCGGGCGCGCATAACGGTCTGCGCGATCGCCCTGTTACGGCGGCAAACGCCGTTCGCGGTGTCTTGGAGCGTTAGCGCGCTCGATGACCTGCGGGGAGGGGGACTGTTAGCGTTTCGTCATTGTTAACGAATGCGCCAATAACCACGCGCCCGCGGCTCCATCACCGCCGTTTGCCAGGTCATAAAAATGTAACAGCATTCACGTGCTTACCTGCATCGGCAAGGTGTTACCCTTGTAGCATTTGGAACCCACCGCTACCATGCGAAACTATCGAAAGGGCCCCATATGCTCAAAAATCACGAGGTCAATCTAACCGACGAGGAGGCTGCCGCTGAGGTCGCCCGCGTCGCGAAGACCTACCCCGTGGTGCGTTTGCTGTCGGCCGATCAGATTAAGAGCGAGCCTAACTGCCTGCTCGCCGGCAATCGGTGCCCTTGTCTGCGTCAGTCGAGTCTTGAGGCCTTGGCAGATTCCGATGAGGTGTCGGAGCAACTGCTCAACGATGGTGTTGAGTACCGCGCCCGCCTACGCCCTCTGAAGGTCGAGGGCGAGCCTCACGTCCTGCTGATGGTGCGCCCGATCG
>CATYHY010000052.1 GCA_958407085.1 uncultured Collinsella sp.
CATCCGTGGCGGCAAAACGGGTCTGTTCGGCGGCGCCGGCGTCGGCAAGACCGTTTTGATTCAGGAGCTCATCAACAACCTCGCCCAGGAGCACGGTGGCACCTCGGTGTTCACCGGCGTCGGCGAGCGTACCCGCGAGGGCACCGACCTGTTCCTCGAGATGAGCGAGTCTGGCGTTATCGACAAGACTTGCTTGGTCTATGGTCAGATGAACGAGCCGCCCGGAGCGCGTCTGCGCATCGGTCTGGCCGGCCTTACTACCGCTGAGTATTTCCGTGATCGTGGCCAGGACGTTCTGCTGTTCATCGACAACATCTTCCGCTTCTCCCAGGCAGGTTCCGAGGTTTCCGCACTGCTGGGCCGTATGCCGTCCGCCGTTGGTTACCAGCCCACGCTGGCAACCGAGATGGGCGACCTCCAGGAGCGCATTACCTCGACCAAGACGGGCTCCATTACCTCCGTCCAGGCTGTCTACGTCCCCGCAGACGACCTGACCGACCCGGCGCCTGCCACGACGTTTACGCACCTCGACGCCACCACGGTTCTTTCGCGTAGCATTTCGTCGCTCGGCCTGTTCCCGGCTATCGACCCGCTCGCATCTTCCTCCGACGCTCTCGATCCCTCGATCGTCGGCGAGGAGCACTACCGTGTCGCCGTCAAGGTCCAGGAGCTCCTGCAGGAGTACTCCGACCTTCAGGACATCATCGCCATTCTGGGTATGGACGAGCTGTCCGAGGAGCAGCGCCTTACGGTCAACCGTGCCCGTAAGATTCAGCAGTTCCTCTCGCAGTCCTTCCACGTCGCCGAGAAGTTCACCGGCAACCCCGGTGTCTACGTCCGCGTCGAGGATACCGTCCGCTCTTTCGCCGAGATTGTCGACGGCAAGGCCGATGACCTGCCCGAGCAGGCTTTCCGCTATGCTTCCACGATTGAGGACGTGCGCGAGCGCGCCCGCAAGATGGGGGAGAAGTAGGTTATGCGTATCCGCATCGTGTGCCCCGTGAGCTGCGCCTATGAGGGCGACGCTGCGTTTGTGTCGATTCCGTCCACGGATGGCGAGTTTGGCGTTCTGCCTGCTCACTCCAGCGAGATCTGCACGATCGACCGCGGTTACGTTCGCGTTTCCGATAAGGCCATGGGCACTGTCGACCACACGTTTGCCGTGGCCGGCGGCTATGCCCAGGTTGCGGACGATGTCGTGACCGTTCTCGCCGAGCGCGCTTGCGATTTGGCGACCGTCGATGCCGACAAGCTTAAAGCTGATATTCAA
The DNA here is from genome assembly GCA_958407085.1 of uncultured Collinsella sp. Lineage (GTDB taxonomy): Bacteria > Actinomycetota > Coriobacteriia > Coriobacteriales > Coriobacteriaceae > Collinsella. The sequence continues at coordinate 1,271 of CATYHY010000052.1, forward strand.
GGTTTTGAAGAGAAGCTGGGTAATTTGTCGGAGGATGATGCACGCCGCGCCTACCTCTATAATGAAATCGCATGGTGTAAGCTCAAGCTTGCCCAATAGTCAAACGATTTAGCGTTCGACCATTTGCGAACACATCATGCCCGGGATGGCTCAGCCATCCCGGGCATGCTTTTTGAAAGGGTAGACCTTGGATATTATCCGCGTTGAGGGTGGCCACGCCATCGGAGGCTCCGTGCCCGTTTCGGGCGCCAAGAACTCCGCACTCAAACTCATGGCGGCAACGCTTCTGGCGCCGGGCAAAACGACGCTGCAGAACGTGCCCGATATTTCCGATGTCCACGTGATGGGCAAGGTGCTCAAGGGCATGGGCGCTACGATCGATGTTCTCGACGAGCACACGCTCGAGATTGATACCTCTCAGGTCGATTCTTGGGAGGCCCCCTACGAGCTCGTCGCTAAGATGCGTGCTTCCACCGCCGTCATGGGACCCCTGCTGGGCCGCTTCCATCGCGCCAAGATCGCCATGCCGGGCGGCTGCAACCTGGGTGCTCGCAAGATCGATATGCACATTCTTGGTCTTGAGGCCCTGGGCGTTGAGTTCGATACCGCCCACGGTTACATCAACGCTAATGCGCCCCAAGGTCTGCGCGGTACCACCGTCACGCTCGAGTTTGCCAGTGTCGGTGCGACCGAGAACCTCATTATGGCATCCGTGCGCGCGCAGGGTACCACGGTTATCGACAATGCCGCCCGCGAGCCCGAGATCGTCGATCTCGCCAACATGCTCAACGAGATGGGCGCCAAGATTGTTGGCGCCGGCACGCCCGTCGTGACTATCGAAGGCGTGGAAGAGCTCCATCCTGTTACCCATCGCGTAGTAGGCGACCGCATCGAGGCCGGTACCTTTATCGTTGCCGGTGCGTTGATGGCCGACGATCGCGGTGTCGATGTCACGGGCTTTTGCCCCATTCACTTGGGCATGGTGCTCAAGAAGATGGAGCTCATGGGTATCGACTGCGAGCGCGTCGAGGATGGCGTCCATGTGAACCGTGCCGAGCGCATCAAGCCGGTCGACATCCAGACGCTTCCGTTCCCCGGCTTCCCGACGGACATGCAGGCGCAGATTATGGTACTCTCCGCCCTTGCCGACGGTAGCTCCGTTATCACCGAGAACATCTTCGAGAATCGCTTTATGTTTGCCTCTGAGCTGGTGCGCATGGGTGCCGACATTCGTATCGAGAGCCATCATGCCATGATTCATGGCGTCAGGGGCTTCTCGGGCGCACAGGTTACCTCGCCCGATCTGCGTGGCGGAGCGGCCCTCGTCGTAGCGGGCTTGATCGCCGACGGGACGACCGAGGTTTCGGCCATCCATCACATCAAGCGCGGCTACGAGCAGTTTGTCGAAAAGCTGCAGGCGCTCGGCGCGCATGTCGAGCATGCTACCGTCCCCGATCCCGTCATCTACTAATACAGGTTGCCTATGTTTAATAAAAAGCCCCTCGCGGATACCACCGCCCGAAGACCCTCAACTGGTGCGCAGGCCAAGATCTACAGTCGCGATAACGTGGCTCGCTATTCCGAGCGCGCTCGCCAACGTCGTCGTAGCCACACGATTCGTCACGTCGCGCTCATTGTCGTGCTTGGCGTGCTGCTGAGTGCCACTACCGCTGCCGGCCTGTGGTTTGCCACCATTATGGGCAAGCTCGGCGATTCTAATGTCATTACCGACAATCTGCGTCGGGTTCTGGTTGACACCGATGAGGCAAAGGATCCGTTCTACGTGCTGCTTCTTGGCACCGACGGCCGTCCGGGCGAGGATACGTATCGTGCCGACTCGATTATCCTGGCACGCATCGACCCCACGCAAAAGCAGGCGACGCTCATTTCCGTTCCGCGCGACACCAAGGTCGAGTACAAGGGCGAGACCATGAAGATCAACGCCTGCCATACCGTTGGCGGCGCCGAGGCCATGGTCGAGGCGGTCAACGAGCTGTGCGGTGTTCAGATTTCCCACTATGCCGAGGTCAGCTTCGACGGTATGCAGGCACTGATTGATTCGGTTGGCGGTATCGACATTAACGCAACCGATGATGTTGACGACCCCGAGCACCTGGATATTAAGATTACCGCTGGCCAGCAGCATATGGACGGTGCCACCGCCCTTACCTATGCCCGCTGCCGCTACACCTATGCCGACGGCGATTACACGCGCATGCGCCACCAGCGTCAGGTGCTTGGCGCCCTTGCCAACCAGATTCTCAATAACTTCGATGCCACGAAGATTTTTGGCCTGGTTAATTCGCTGTCCGATATGCTCGTAACCGATATGAGCGTTCAGGATATCGTGGCTACGGTCAACGCCATGCGCGGTATGGATGTCGACGGTATCTACTCGGCCAACCTGCCCTCGTACGCCGACGACAGCACCATGATCGACGGTGTGAGCTACGTCTTTGTCTACGAGGACGAGCTCAAGGAAATGATGGAGCGCGTCGATGCCGGCAAGGATCCCAAGGGTCCCAACACCATGGGTCTTTCCGACGGTTCCAGCTCTACGATCGGCGACCTGAACAACAACACGTCTGACGACTACGCAAACGGTACCGCAACCTCATCGGTCAGCTCTGACGATTCCGATGACTCAAGCGATTCGAGCGATTCGGACTACTACGAAGAGCCCACCGGCGACGGCAACGGCTACGAGGCCAACTACTAAGTTACGGCGTTTTACCAAACGCCGTAACGGCTTGACGCTGCGCGCCGCCCAAGGCGACAATTTGTCATTCAAAAGGCAGGGCATGACCAGAAGGTCAATGCCCTGCCTTTTTCATGCCAACTTGTTCGCCTTGGACATCGCTCGCTGACGTTGGCTCAACCTGCGGTGCTGACTACTCCCCTTGCACCAAAAACCGCCCCGTTCTCGGTTTTGAGGACGGGGCGGTTTTGCTTACCTAGATTGTTCGAGTTCCCTATGCAAAGCGGGCGATGAGCTCCTGCAGGACGTCGGTCATCTTGACGAGCGAACTGACCGGGACGAACTCGTTGACGCCGTGGTAGCAATAGCCGCCGGTGGAAAGGTTGGGGCAGGGCAGACCGCGGAACGACAGCTGGGCGCCGTCGGTGCCGCCACGAATTGACAGCACTTGGGGCTCAACGCCGCAGGCAAGGTAGGCTTCCTTGGCAACATCAATAAGCTCGGGATAGTCACGAACGATCTCGGCCATATTTCGATACTGCTGCTTAATCTCGACCGTCACGCGCTCCTCACCCAGACGCTGGTTGAGCATCGAGGCAGCGGCATCAATAAGGTCGAGTTTCTGCTGGAACTTGGCGGCGTCATGGTCGCGGACGATATAGCGCGCTGTGGCGTGATCGACGGTCGCAGATACACCCTCAAGGTGATAAAAGCCCTCGTAGCCTTCCGTATACTCCGGGCGCTGCGCGTAGGGGAGCAACGCGTTGAAGTCGCAGAACAGATTGCCTGCGTTGACCATACGGCCCTTGGCGTCGCCCGGGTGGATGGACTGGCCCTCAAAGCGGACGGTCGCCTCGGCGGCGTTAAAGCACTCCCACTCCAGCTCGCCGATGGGGCCGCCGTCGACCGTGTAGGCGTACTTGCAGCCAAAGGTATCGATATCCAACAGCTCGGCTCCGTGGCCGATCTCCTCGTCAGGGCAGAAGCAAATGCCGAGTGCGGGATGGGGCAGAGAAGGGTCCTGAGCGATACGCGCGACAAGCGACATGATCTCGGCGACGCCTGCCTTGTCGTCCGCGCCCAGCAGCGTGGTGCCATCGCTGCAGACCAGGTCCTCACCTGCGAGGTCGTTCAGGGCGGAAAGCTTGGCGGTACTCATGGCAACGGGCTTACCGTCAACCGTGCCGCAGACCAGGTCGCCGCCTTCGTAGTGTACGATGTGCGGTTTCACGCCGGCACCCGGTGCAACTTCGGTGGTGTCGAGATGGGCGATCAGGCCCAGGGCGGGCTTGTCCTCAGCGCCCGCACTTGCGGGGATATGCGCGCAGACATAGGCGTGCTCGGTCACGTGGGCATCTTCCGCACCAAGCTCGCGCAGCTCTTCAGCCAGCACGTTGGCAAGGTCAAACTGAACGGCGCTCGAGGGTACCTGGTCGCAGTTTGCATCCTCGGACTGCGTGTTGATCTGGACGTAGCGCAAAAAGCGCTCGAGGACATCGGGGTTCGTGGTGGTGTTTTCCATAAAGACCGCTCCAATCTTGGTCGTCGTGTGCAACAAGAACTCTAGCACGGTATGCCACGGCATACCGCGACGCTTGGATGGGGTAGAATCAGCCATTGAATGCAGAAGGGACGGAAGATCATGGATACGACAAATAGCTCGCGCGAACTACATCTGACGGTGGCGAACGAAGACTACTTGGAGTGCATGGTTCGCATTGAAAGCGAAGAGGGGGAAACCAACGGCGTTCGATCGGTCGACATCGCGCAGCGCCTTGGCGTCTCCAAGGCATCGGTCAATAAAGCGGTTTCGGCTCTCAAGGCATCCGAGCTTGTCGAGCAATCGCACTACGGCAAGGTGATCCTGACCGATCGCGGCCGCGAGGTTGGCACGGCTATCTGGTACCGTCATCGCCTCATCCGCACGTTTTTGGTTCAGGAGCTCGGTGTCGAATTTGAGCGAGCCGATTCCGAGGCCTGCATGATGGAGCATGCGCTATCCGAGGACACGATGAGCCGCTGGCTCGCCTATCTCGAAAAGCAGGGAATCAGCGTCGAGGAATAGCGGGATATATATGGATACGAGTTATTACAACCGCTTTGGTGCCGAGGAACTTACGCGCCGCTTGTCGAGCGAGACCTTGTTGGCGCAGGGCCCCATGGGCAGTGTTTTGTTGAGTGAGTACGATGCCGCCGACATTCCACCGGCGTTTTGGAATCTGGCAGAGCCGCAGACCGTTTCTCGTATCCATCGCTTGTATGTCGCCGCCGGCGCGCAGGTGCTCATTACCAATACCTTTCAGGCATCGAGCTATGCCCTCAAGCACGACCAGATTGCGCCGTCCGTGGCGGAGGTCAATCGCGGGGCCGTCGACGATGCCCGCCAGGCGCACCCTCAGCTACTGCTGGGCTCGATGGGCCCGATCGGTATTGAGTGGTTTGCCGAGGACTCTGTCGAGTATCGTGAAATCCGCGGCATTGCGCGTGAACAGGCGCACGCCTTGCTCAATGCTGGTGTTGACGGTCTGCTGATCGAGACGGTGACGTCTATCCGTAATCTGCAGCCCATGCTTGCCGGCGCCCGAGATGCCGCCGACGGCATGCCTGTTCTGGTGAGTTTTGTCGTTGACGATAAAGGCGACCTGCTGGGCGATGGCCTCAACATCGAGGCAGCCGTTTTGTACGCCGAAAAACACGGCGCAAACTCGGTTGGTGTTAATTGCTGTTCGCTTGCGGCCGCGAATGCGGCGGTGCCCAGGATGGTTGCATCGGCGACTACTCCCGTTACGGTGCGTCCCAACGTAGGCGATCCGGTCCAGACTCAGGATGGCCCCGTATGGCACGAGAATCCCGAAGCTTTCGCGCGCGCATGCATCGAATGGAGACATGCCGGCGCCGCAATGGTGGGCAGTTGCTGTGGAACCACGGCAATCACTACGGCAGCGATGGCCGAGGCGCTCGATATATAAAGGGCAAAACCGCTCCATACGGGGCGGTTTTTTTATTGCTTGCATGTCCTCGGCAGCATTTGCCCAAATGGTGAATGCTGGTGCCGGCAGGTTGCTGAGTGCGTGTTGCGGGTATACCTCACGCGTACCATGATCCAAACACTGTGAGGTGTCTGCGCGTGTGCGCGATAATTCATTTTGGAACTGACGGTTGGCGCGCTCGCGTCGATGAGGACTTCACTGCCGATAACGTTGCCCGTATCGCCGATGCCGTCGGCGAGTTGTGGCAAAAGACCAATCCGGGCAAAACGGTATATATAGGGTTCGACACCCGGCCCCTGGCGAGCGAGTTCGCTGAGCTTGCGGCGGGCGTGCTAGCAGCGCACGGGCTGGACGCCGTGCTCGCTTCGCGACCTGTTCCGACCCCTGCCCTTACGTGGGCGGCGGCTTATGACGGTGAGGCGTGCGGCGCGCTCATGGTGACGGGGTCCCATCATCCGCAGGGTTATCTGTGCCTCAAGATTCGCATGGGTGACGGCTCGACCGCCAACCAGGATGTCATCGAAGAGCTCGAAGAGACCATGGCTCCCGAGCCAATGGGGATCGAGGGGCAATATCGCACCGCGGATATCATTCCTGACTATATGCAGGCGGTGGCATCGTTTGTCGATGCCGAAGCCATCCGCGGCGCGCACCTGCGCGTGGTTGTCGATCCCATGGGCGGCGCAGCCCAGGGTTATCTAGCCGACTTGCTGCGCGAGCTTGGCGTTGAGGTGCACGAGATTCACGCCGGGCAGGCGTCTGACCAAGAAGATATCTGCCCCGACCCCGTTGAGCCTTGGGTGGACGCTTGCGAGCGCACGGTTATCGATGACGGAGCTTGCGCTGGTCTGGTGACCGACGGCGACGCCGACCGTATCGGTGCGGTTGACGAGCGCGGCAGATATATACATCCGCATCAGATCATGGCGCTCGTTTTGGGCGACTTGGTTCAATTTCGTAATTTGGAGGGGCGCGTCGTCGTCAATCTTTCATGCTCGACGCTCGTGCGTCGCATTGCCGAGGCGCTTGGCTGCCGCGTGACCGTCAAACCAGTCGGTTTCAAATATATAGCGGCGGAGATGAAAAAGGGCGGCGTCCTCATGGGCGGCGAAGAAGCCGGTGGTATCGGCATCGCCGCGCATATGCCCGAGCGCGATGGAATCCTCGCCTGTCTAATTCTGTGTGAGCTTATGGCAAAGACGGACGCGCCTTTGGGCGTTCTGGTCGACCAACTCGAGGACAGTTTTGGTAAGACGAGTTACGGTCGACGGGATTTGCGCCTTGAGGCCGAAGATGCCGAAACGTTACGAACCCTGCTGCCGGGCGTAAACCCCAAGTCGATTTGTGGCAAGGTGCCGCAAAACGTTAGTCATATGGATGGCTTGCGTTTGTCATTCGAGGATGACACGTGGCTGCTGGTCCGTCCTAGCGGGACCGAACCGGTGGTGCGCGTCTACGCCGAGGGGTTCTCGGTGGAAGAACGCGATGAGTTGCTCGATGCTGGCTGTGCTTTAGCTAGGGGGACGTATCCGCTTTAACCATGAGACTGCCTTATATAAAGAGATGCTCGGCGAGCGGTAGTTAACAGCTGGCAAACGTTAGTCGGATCACAAGATGTGTAGGAAATGTGTACGCCCAGATTCCCGCCCGCGGGGCCCCTCCGGTCTGGCAATATATCTCCTTGCCGCGCGGC
>CATYHY010000053.1 GCA_958407085.1 uncultured Collinsella sp.
GGGCGTTGGCTTTACATGATGGGCGATTACCTGGGCGTGGTTGGGGAGCGGTGTGGCGCCGGGCTCCACGCTCATCCACGACATGGAGCCGGGCGCCACACGGCTCCCGTCAACAATCTGTCACTGAAGAGCCAGCACTACAACGCGAAGCTGCTCAAGGGCGTTCCCGACGGCCAGAACCCGCTGGGGCCCGTGAACCGGATGCGCTACTTCATGCAGTGCTTCCTGAGGGCTCATCCCGGCTCCAACCGGGACGACATGCGGGGCTGTGGCTATGAGTCCGCCCGAGGACAAGCTTGAGAAGGTCGCGATGGTGCTCGATCGGGCAATGCGATACCCGAAAACGCTCAGGTTCAGGCAGTTCTATGCAAGAAAGCCCAGTTCAGATGAGTTCGACGAGCAATATTTATCAACACAGTGCAAGGGGGGATTATATTTGTATTTCATCCGTGTTGAGCTTCACACGGTGCGCGACTCATCGCAAACTGGCGAGCGCAGCGGAAAGAAAACCGACTGCAGACGAACGATCGATATCGGGAGCAAATAGCCACCGGATGCTTTTCGGTCTCCTACGCGTCGACCTCCGCGATTTCTTCTGCGTCTCGCCAAGTTGAAAGGAGCGATGTCGAAAACTCCTTTTCGGTTAGCGTCAAGACATCCTTCACGCAAAAACCTTTCAATTTGTCAGGAAGCCCAAAACGCGCTTTTTTCCTAATCGAGCTGGCAACCCGCTTCAACGCGGTCTTGTTCTTGTCCTCGTTGTATACCAAAACAAAGACGCAGTGCTCGCGAAACCATCTCGTCCTCTTTCCCCACAGGTCCGAGCAGATCAAAACGCTGTCCTTGCACTTCTCGATGAGGGCGTCCCTTTGGCCAAGATTGATACCAAGCTCTTCGTCATCCTTGGGATTGAGCCTCTTCCCCAGCGTCTCCTTCAGACTGCCGTTTTTAAATTCGACTAGATATAACGTTTCCCGATCGCAATACAGCGCATCGGCGGAGCGCGGGAGTTGCATCCACCTATTGACCTTCTTGCAGTAGCATTCTTTAACAGAGTCAAAATTGACAACAGGCAAATCGTCATCCACAAGAGAGACGCTCCCGTCTCTGGATGTTTTGGAGATGGTCGACGTGCAGTCCCTTAGGATACAGGTCCTGCAACGGGAGCAACCATCGCTGCCATCTGGCACCACGGGAGAGTTCGGATGAGGGCAGGAGGCGCACAGGTCGCTACTCAAGGCCGTACTCCTCCCTCTCAAGCGTATCAAAAGGAGCCGCCAGCTTCTCGTAGGCGACCTCAGTCGAGCCGGTTATTTCGGCAAAGCGAGAGCGTCCATCAGCGCAGGTCTCCGCAAGATAATATGAGCACAATCCATCAACAGCGTGCTTCTTAGAATACACTTCGATCGCATTCAAGAAATATGGACTATGGGTGCTCATTAAGACGTGCATCCCGAGCTCTTTCTGGAGCAGCACGATTATCTCGGCGAAGGCCAGCTGCCATGCAGGATGAAGATGAATCTCGGGTTCATCGAGGATAATAGTCCCTCCGGCATCTAGCGCGCCGGACTTCAAGAGCACCTTCATGATGGCGAACGTCTTCAAGCCAGCAGAAAGGTTCCCAGGCTCCAACCCCCGAGCGAAGCCCTCTTCGAGATACGTAAGGTGACCGCGACTTTCGCTCCTCTCGAAATACCCCGGACATAAGGAGGAGACCTTGTCCATGAGAACCTTCAGGTGCCGCTCCTTCGCGATCTCGTCGAACAGCGAGGACTCGCTGTCATCGTTACGGATGGTCGCCTGAATCAAATCTTGCCGCAGCTCCTCCTGGTGTCCAAGGAGGGGCCTGAACCGAAAAGCGGGGCCGTAGGGCCCTCCGAGAGAATCGATCAGGAACGGGTCGTCCAGATAATGCGCCCTGAATCGCAAAACCCTCCTATCGTGCACCTCCGCCACCTCGTCACCTGCAACCGAGAAAACCGTAGATGCGTCCTTTATCTGGAGTTCGACCTTCCCGGGCTCTTCGCCGAAAACCGAATTGATCTGGCCGTTGAACTCGCTTTGGAACCTGTTTGTCGCAATCGCACGAAATACCTCATCATCGGAGATATCCATGATCTCGATAATCTGATCGGCAACTCCTGCTACGCCATTCGTGAAATCGGATTCGATCTCACGGGAGATCTCCTCCCCGTAATACTCCTTTATCTCATCAATAAGCTCGTCCCTCGTGCACTCGCCCGAAAAAACCCTGTCGATGAAACCATTCATTCTTCCAGCAGTTCGCCTGTGGCGAGACGTGGAGTCGAGAGGGCCTCCCACATATGCCTTCCTGATGGCGCGTTCAACACTATTGCGCCTCATGCGGTCGATTTTGTTCTCCGAATCGGACATGCTGTTGAAGGCCGCATAAAGCGCTTTTCCAACCGTGCTTTTCCCCGTCCCGTTCTCCCCGGCGATCACGGCAATGCCATTAATCTCGATATCGGCCTCAGCGACCCTGCCGATGTTTTTCACCTTGATTTTCAATGCATATCACCAGCTCTAAACTCGCGAGACTCAATAGCTCGATTATCGCACAGGGAGATCGACTTCTCGAGGACTCCCTAAATGGAACGCGCGGGGAGGACATGGCTCGCCGCCGTCCGCTTTGCGTTCGCGCGGGGAAGGGTGACGACCAGGGGCCTCTCCGGGCTCATCAAGAGGAGCGCCGGATCCTCCTCGTCCATTTGAACTGTATTGTATCCCAGGACACTTGACTTAGAGGAATGGCGTTGAGCGGCGATAATCGTTTCAGCGCCAAAAAGAAAGGAGTGTTCAGTCATGGCAGATAGGCTCTCCTGCACAGCGGGGCACCGCATCGAGGCCGCAGACTTCGCCGTCGCGTCGGGGAAGCCCATCGCCCAAGTGGCTGCCGACCTCGGCATCAATGAGAAGATCCTGGGAAGATGGGTGACGGTCAGAAAGAAGGAACTGGCCAACCACCCGGTCGCGGCGGCCGCGGCCAAGACCGAGACCGCCGAGATGAGGGCCGCCCGCAAGTGCATGCGCGAGCTCGAGCTCGAGAACGAGTTCCTAAAAAGCCCCGACCTCACATTGGAGGCCGGGGCCAGTAGATTTTTGGGACATGTCTAGAAATCTACCCATGCGGGAAGCGGCATGTGCCGAGCATGTCGCGTGCTAGGTTTTGAGGCATGCCACAAAACCTAGCACGGGGGAGTGGCTACTCGGCGTCGGCGAAGCCGTTGGGGTTGTGGCTCTGCCAGTTCCAGCTGTCGCGGCACATATCCGCGATGTCGTATTGGGCCTTCCAACCCATCATGCGCTCGGCCTTGGAGGCGTCGCACCAGTTGGCAGCGATGTCGCCGGCGCGGCGCTCGCGGATCACGTAGGGCAGCTCCTTGCCACAAGCCTTGGAGAAGGCGGCGACGACCTCGAGTACCGAGGTGCCGGTGCCGGTGCCCAAGTTAAAGATCTCGACGCCGGTCTTGCCGTTCATCCAGTTAAGGGCGGCAACGTGACCAGAGGCCAGATCGCACACGTGGATGTAGTCGCGCACGCCGGTGCCGTCGGGGGTGGGGTAGTCGTTGCCAAAGACCTGAACGGCCTCGAGCTTGCCCACGGCGACCTGGGCGACATAGGGCACCAGGTTGTTGGGAATGCCCTTGGGGTCCTCGCCGATCAGGCCCGACGGATGAGCGCCGATGGGGTTGAAGTAACGGAGCAGCACGACGTCCCACTCGGGGTCGGCGGTGTGGACGTCCATAAGGATCTGCTCGATCATCCACTTGGTCCAACCATAGGGGTTGGTCGCGGGCTTCTTAGGATCCTCCTCGGTGACGGGCGGGTTGTCCGGGTCGCCGTAGACGGTCGAGGAGCTCGAGAAGATGATGGACTTGCAGCCATGGTTCCGCATGACGTCGATGAGCACCAGGGTGTTCTCGATGTTGTTGTGGTAGTACTCGACGGGCTTGCTCACCGACTCGCCGACGGCCTTAAAACCGGCGAAGTGGATGACGCGGTCGATCTGATGGGTATCGAAGATCTTGTTCATTGCATCGCGGTCGAGCACGTTGGCCTCGTAGAAGGTGAGGTTCTTGGCGGCCTCGTCGCCCACGATGGTCTTGACGCGGTCGACGGCGACGGCGCTGGAGTTGGAGAGATCATCGACGATGACGACCTGGTAGCCACCCTCGAGCAGCTGAACGACGGTGTGCGAGCCGATAAAGCCGGCGCCACCGGTAACGAGGACGCAGGTGTCTTTGGGGTCGAGTGCTTTGGACATGTAGTCTCCTATCGAATCAGGAACACTTCTTCAGGGGAGTATAGCGCAGGCAGGGACGCCCAAATCGTGCGCTGTAGGAAAAGCAGAGGATTGTGCTAACGTACTCATAGAAGAGCTTGCGTACGCATAACCTGATCTTTGACATTTGCTTACGAGCCGCTGACCTTGTAGTTTCCTGCCGTTCGTGGAAATCGTTGGGACGCGCCATATGTACGCTAATATGTATGAGTTGAGCGACATATAAATAAGCATGTAACGGAGTACATATGTCACCAAACAGCGATTCTATCCTTTCCCAGGAGCTCTCGCGCCGCACTGCCCTCAAGGCCCTGTTCGGCGCCGCTTCTGCGGCAGTTCTTTTTGGCCTGCCCGCTCGCGCCCATGCGGCGGAGGCTTCCAAAGAAACCACCGATAAACTGAATGCCGCCCAGGCCCAGCTCGACGAGGTTCAGGCCCAGCTCGACAGCATCGCAAATGAGTATGCGGCGCTGGCCAACAAGAATGCCCAGACCCTCAACGACATCGAGAATGTCCAGGGCAAGATTGACGACACGCAGGCCCAGATCGATGAAAAGAAGGCCGAGCTCAAGAAGAAGCGCAACGACCTTTCCGATCGCGTGGCCGCCAGCTACAAGTCCGGCGGCACGAACATCCTGTCGCTGCTGCTGGCCTCTGGCTCGTTTGAGGAACTCGTCGCCAACGCGCATTACGTTGAGAAGATCAACAAGAGCGACCGCGACGCCATCGAGGACATTCAGACCATCCAGGAAGAGCTCGATGCGCAAAAGACCGAGCTCGAGTCGCAGAAGGCCGACTTAGAGAAGCTCAAGGACCAGCAGACTGCCCAGATGCAGGACATGCAGGCCAAGCAGCAAGAAGTCCAGACCGTGCTGAACGGTCTTTCCGACGACGTCAAGGAGCTCATGGCTCAGCGCGATTCCGAGATCCTCGCTGCCGCCCAGGCTGAGGAGGCCGCTAGGAAGGCTGCCGCTGCCGCGGCTGCCGCGAACAAGAACAATTCCTACTCGGGTGGTTCGAGCTCGGGTGGTGGATCGTACGCGCCCGGAACTCCGCAGCAGAATGCCGGCTCGGGCAAGCAGCAGGCTGTCGTCAACGCGTGCTACTCCACGCCTTCGCCGGGTCAGAACTGGTGCGCGGCGTGGGTCACCAATGTCTTCCGTAACGCCGGCGTTGGCTACTTTGGCGGCAATGCGTGCGACATGTTTAACGCATGGTGCTATAGCTCCGACCGCTCGGCGCTGCAGGTGGGCATGATCGTGGCCGATTCCTCGCACAGCGGCACGGGTGCTCCGGGCCTTATCTACGGTCATGTGGGTATCTACGTTGGCGGCGGCATCGTTATGAGCAACGAGGGTGCCATTACGTCTAAGTCGCTTGATTCGTTTATTAGCTTCTATGGCACTGGCTCTGGCGTGCGTTGGGGCTGGCTCGGCGGCGTGGCGCTGTCGTAAAGCCGACGGGGCCGCGTGCCCGCCCGCAATATATTTGATTGCCTGCTCGGGCAGTCCTGCGCAAGACGAAGGCCACATTAAGTGGCCTTCTTTGCGTGCGGAACTCGCGATCAATCAAATATATTGCGGGCGGGCACGCGGCCCTCTTGGGTTCGGGGCGCGGCACACCGGACTGGTTGTCTGAATTAAAGAAAGTGAAGGCCCCTTTCGGGGCCTTCTTTTTATAAAAATTCGCCTACTCGGTGGACTTCGGGTTCTAGGTCTACGTCGAACTGCTCTTTGACTTTGGCTTGGATGTCGCGGATGAGTTCGTCGACGTCGGCGGCGGTGGCGTGGTCGGCGTTGACGATGAAGCCGCAGTGCTTCTCGCTCACCTGCGCGCCGCCAACGGCGTGTCCGCGCAGTCCGGCATCCATGATGAGCTTGCCGGCAAAGTGGCCCTCGGGGCGCTTGAAGGTGGAGCCGGCACTCGGCATGTCGAGCGGCTGCTTGTCCTCGCGGCGCTGGCGGTAGTCGTCCATGTCGGCCTTGATCATCGCGGCGTTGCCCGGGGCGAGATTGAAAGTGGCCGAAAGCACGATAAAGCCGTCGTCGGCGATGCGGCTCTTGCGATAGCCCAGGTTGAGTTCGTCGGCATCGAATTCGATGATGTTGCCGCTGCCGCGGGTGCCGTCGTCGAGCTGGCGAGCGGGTTTGTAGACGCGCACGGACTCTAGCACATCGGCCATGCAGGCACCGTAGGCACCGGCGTTCATGTAGCAGGCGCCGCCGACCGATCCGGGGATGCCCGAGATGGGCTCCATGCCGGTGAGGCCGGCCTCGGCTGCCGCCGCGGCGACATCGGAAAGCAAGGCGCCGGCTGCCGCCGTGACGTGCGTGCCGTCGACCGTAATGTCGGAGAGGCCTTCGCCCAGCGCCACGACGACGCCGCGGATGCCCTTGTCGCCGACAAGCAGGTCGGAGCCGTTGCCCACGATGGTAAGCGGCAGGTCGCAGCGATAGCAGGTATCGAGCGTGGCGACGAGGCCCTGCTCGGTATCGGGCGTGACAAAGACGTCGGCCGGGCCGCCGATCTTAAACGTGGTGTGCTCGCGCATGGGCTCGCTCATCAACACGTTGTCCTCGCCGGCAACGCCAGCGAGCGCGCACAGCAGGTCCTCGTTAAAAAAGTCGTTCTCGTGCATATGAATATCCGCCTTTTGGTGGTCGTCGTCATCAATCGATTGCAATATACCCCACCCGGACGGATTTGGTGCGCTGACGGCGATAAAACAGCCGTCTACCGGATTGGTAAAGTGTTTATCACCGAGGTAGAGGGGTAGTCGCTATACTTTCAAGAGATTGCGCGTAAACCCGGAAGGAGCGAGATGGCCAACAAAGTCACCCTCAAGCAGATCGCCCAGGAGGTGGGGCTTTCCCCCTCGTCGGTCTCGCTTGTGCTCAATAATCGGCCCTGTCGCATCTCGGAAGAAAACCGCAAACTCATCAAGGAGGTCGCGGCGCGCAACCACTATGTTCCTAACCAGATTGCGCGTAGTTTGGTCATGCGCGAGTCGCGCACGCTGGGCCTTATCGTCCCTAACATCGAGAGCCGCTTTTTTGCCTCGCTCGCCGGTAGCCTGGAAAAGCGCTGCCGCGAGGATGGCTATGCACTCTTCATTACCAGCTCGGGTGGAAGCGCCGATGACGATCTGGAGCTGCTGCGCCAGCTGGTGACGCGCGGCGTTGATGGCGTCTTCCTGGTCGTGGGCGACGAGTTCTCCGACGACCGCGCCCTGCGCGAAGAAGTCAGCCACCTGCCCATCCCGGCCGTAATGGTCGACCGTGCCATTGAGGGGCTCGAGTGCGACAAGGTGATGTTCGACCACGAGATGGGTGGCTACATGGCCACTCGCTATCTGATCGAGCAGGGCCACCGTCGCATTGCCTGCTTGGTTAACGCGCGCCGTTCCAATACGGGGCGTAAGCGACTTGCCGGCTATGAGCGCGCGCTGCGCGAGGTTGGCTTGCCTATCGACGCGCGTTTGGAGTTTGAGAGCGAGTACTACATTCCGAGTGCCTACGAGGCCTCGGAGGCGGTGCTCGCGACCGACGCCACCGCCGTATTTGCAAGCTCGGACAACATTGCCCTTGGTCTGCTCAAGCGCTTACACGAGATGGGGAAGAGCATTCCGGGCGACATTTCGGTGGTGAGTTACGACAACTCGGCCGCCGACGTTCTCTTTGAGCCGGCGCTGACCGCGATTGAGCAGGATCCTGGTATCCTCGCGGAGCATGCTTTTGGCTGCATGTCCAAGCGCCTTGCCGGTAGGGGCGGTAGACGTGCCGAAGAAGTCGTTCTGGAGCCGGCGCTTATCGTGAAGGGCAGCGTGCTCGATCTTACCGAATGTAGCTAAGCGTACTTGTTTGTTTGCATAGATTGCATGCGGAGTGTCCGCTATTTGCCGGCGGGGCCGGGGGGGGGGGCCTTTTTTTTTAAATTGGGGTCGGGGGCAACAAAAAAAAAAACCGGGCCCCCCCCCCCCCGCCCAACCGTCCCCGTTCGGCGGGGGGGGGGGTATCTGATCACAGTATTGATACCATATAAAATCGCCGCCAGGGCGGCGGAAAGGAGGAACCCATGGACGTGACAGTGAACATGGAGGCGGAGGAGTTCCAGGAGTTCATGGCCTGGAGAAAAGACAAAAGCCATTACAGATCGGAAATGGACGCATGGAACAGAAA
>CATYHY010000054.1 GCA_958407085.1 uncultured Collinsella sp.
CGGTCTCGGGGAGAACGTCGACAAAGTGCTTGATGGAGAACGGACGGAACAGGCGAACCTTGACCAGGCCGACCTTCTCGCCGTGAGCGTTGAGGTAGTCGATGACTTCCTCGAGCACGTCGCAGAAGGAGCCCATGCACACGACGACACGATCGGCATCGGGAGCGCCGTAGTAGTTGAACAGGCCGTAATCGGTGCCGAGCTTTTCGTTGATCTTCTTCATGTAGCCCTCGACGACGGCGGGAAGCTCGTCGTAGACCTTGTTGCAGGCCTCGCGGTTCTGGAAGAAGATGTCGCCGTTCTCGTGGCTGCCGCGGGTATGCGGGTGCTCAGGGTTGAGCGCGTGATCGCGGAAAGCCTGGACGGCGTCCATGTCGCACATCTCGGCCAGATCCTTGTAGTCCCACATGGCAACCTTCTGGATCTCGTGGCTGGTGCGGAAGCCATCGAAGAAGTTAAGGAACGGGGTCTTGCCCTCGATGGCGGCAAGGTGAGCCACCGGCGAAAGGTCCATGACCTCCTGGACGTTGCCCTCGGCGAGCATGGCGAAACCGGTCTGACGGCAGGCCATGACGTCGGAATGATCGCCAAAGATGTTCAGGGCGTGGGAAGCGACGCAACGCGCGGAGACGTGGAAGACGCCCGGGAGCTGCTCGCCCGCGATCTTGTACATGTTCGGGATCATCAGGAGCAGGCCCTGAGAAGCCGTGTAGGTGGTGGTCAGAGCACCGGCGCCCAGCGAACCGTGAACGGTACCGGCTGCACCTGCCTCAGACTCCATCTCGACGACCTTGACCGGGGTGCCAAAGATGTTCTTGCGACCCTGGGCCGCCCACTGGTCGACATGGTCGGCCATCGGGCTGGACGGCGTAATGGGATAAATTCCCGCTACCTCGGTGTACGCATACGAAACATATGCGGCCGCCTCGTTGCCGTCCATAGACTTAAACTTACGCGCCATATACCCCTCTCCTCTCATATAGGTATACAGGCCCCGGCGATTGCCGGGATGTTGGCGTGATGGGATTTTCGCTGTTGCTTCCAATCATCCGACAGGCAGACTGAGCAGCAGGTACATGGCATGGAGAGAAGGCATGCCGAGGCAAGGAGGGCTGCACGCGCTCCACAGGCCCAGCTACCCGTCTTGCACATGACCGAGCGCCGCAAAGGCCGCATGCCGGATGCTCCCGGGCACGCCCCGGCGATGGGAAGCGCCCGCAACGGAAATCCGCATGCGGGCTTATTGTACCCCGCCGCCAAGCCATATTTCGACAAATATAGGTGGGCGGTAAAGGTTTACCTCGGGTGACTGCCGGGAGCAAAATGATCCCTTGGGGACGGAGGGACCATTTGGCAGGACTGGCTAGAGGGCACCGAAGAGAATGGCGTAGGTAGTGGATTCGCCGAGCTTGAGCTCGTCGCCGGGATTGAGTTGGGCGGAACGGCCGGGCTCGACCTGAATGCAGACGCGCGTGGCCCCGTTTACCACCACGGTGCCGTTAGTGGACGACAGGTCCTCGACAAACCATGCGCCAGACTCGTCGCACCAGATATGGGCATGGCGGGCCGAGACATCGTCGCCGACGTCGGTAATATCGCCCTCGCCAGTGGCCAGCGCGCCAATCTCAACACCCTGCTCACTCGGCTGAATCCAGCGCGGGGCGCTCACGACAAAACTGTTTTGTACGCGCAGCAAGCCCAAAGGGTGCGCCGGGGCGGGTTCGCGTTCGCCCGCGGTCATCGACATGCCAAGCGAACGCGGCGTGGATGTGCCTCCGCCACAGGTCGCGTGCGCGTAGTCGATGGCATAGTTCACCGAGGACCGCACATCCGCCGAACAACCGACGGCGACAAACAGCACCAGCACGGCCTCGGCGCGCTCGGCGGGCATGAGTTCCGCCGCCTGGGACAGGCGATCGAGCGCGTTGCGATAGAGATTCGTGTCCTGGTGGCACTCTTCGAGCGCGCGTACCATCGGTTCACCTGCAGGACCGCACACCATATTGATCACAGCCGTGGAGTCCATGGGATTGCGCTGGCGCAGGGCCAGTTGCGACATAATACGCGCAGCCGAGGTACCGTATTCGGCAAAGTAGCGCTGCTGAAGCGTGCCGACCGGCGCGCGAACGATAAAGCGGGAAACCCAAGAGCGATCGGCGGCTCGGCTCTGCGGGCTGCGGCCGTCGGCGAGCGGACGGGACGAAAGCACCAAGCCGCACAGCTCGATATGGCTCAGATGCGCCGCGCGCTTAAAGATGTCAAACATGGCCCCGCATGGGGTGAGCTCAACTTGAGATGCCATGACCTAGGCCTCCTTGGTCGTAGAAATAGAATCGGACGATACTTCGACAGGTCCGCCAAAAGTACGGGCAGCTGCGGCTCCACCGGCAAGCGGAGTCGCCATCTGGGCTTTTGTGCGTCGCGGTGCCGAAACGGGAAGTTCAAAGGCAAAGCCCATCGCAAGCAAAAACCACGTAAGCGTATAGGTTGCAACCAGAGCGGCAACAAGGCCGCCCGTCACGGCGCGTTGGGAAAATACGCTACATGCAGCCACAACCAGCACCGGAACCTCGCAGGCAGAAAGCGCAAGCACACCCTGCAGGAACCCCGAGCGCCGATCGCGCGCAAGTGCCCCCGCGGCAACGCCGGCTATACCTGGCAGCGCCAACGCCAGTGCGGCAATAATACCCGGTAGCGACCCAGACCACACGAGCGATCCCAAAGTCGCCGTCACGCGAGCGCCCGACGCCAGCAGCGCGGCCGAAACCACGACCACAGCCCAAACCACGCTGCAAACGACCGCCGCACCGATCATCGCCGCGCGACGAACCGCGCGGCCAGACGCATCCATGGGGCACGGCGTGAGCGGCTCGCCGCGGAGCGAACGACCGACATTTTGCGCATAGTGGTCACAAAACGCCGAGAGCGCCGCCTCGACCGCCGCCGGCTCGGGACGATCTTTTTGATGGCTGGACAGACAGGCCATCACCACGTCGAACAGCTGGGCATCGACAAACGCCAGCGCATCGCGTAGCTCTTCGGAATCCGGCTCAAGCCCTAGCTGCTGGGCCTGCTCGGCCGCAGCGAGCGCCACATCGGGCTCACGACGAAGCAGCTGAGTCAAATCACAACCGGGCGCATGGGCACCAATGGGATAATCGGGCCGCGTGTCCATCTTGAGACGGTAGGGGCTCGCGATGTCGCGCGTCTTTTTGCGCGAACCCGAGGTGCCCGAAGTGCTCGGCGCGGCTTCGTATGGCGCGACGCCGGCAATGAGCTCGTAAACCGTGCTTGCCGCGGCGTAGACGTCAATCGCCGGCGACATACGCAAAGCGCGCAGGTCGGGAATATCGTCGGTGAGCATCTCGGGCGGGGCATAGGCAACCGTCGCGCGACGCAGCGTGGCATAACGCTCCGTAAACGACGCCTTGCCGCCGGTACCGGCCACGGCCGACGCAGGCTCAAGCGCCAGCGACGAGCCAAAGTCGATCAGGCACAGGTCAAAGGTGCCCTCGGCAAGCTGCCGGTCAAGCGGTAGACGCGCCGTGCGCACCATAATATTAGCGGGCGAGATATCGCGATGGACAAAGCCCTCGCCCACCAGGCTCATACGGCAGAGCAAATCGAACAGGTCGCGACCCAGACGCGCCGCCACGAGCGGCGACAGACGTCCGGCATCGTCCACGGCGAGTCGCGAACGCAAGCGGGCAAGCGTCTCGCCCTCGACCCATTCCATGACAATTGCAGGCACACCGTCGACCTCGCCCCAGCCATAGAGGCGGGGAAAGCCCTTAAGGCCCGAAAGGGCGCGATGGCATTCGTATTCCTCGCGAAACGCCGCCTTGAACTTGGCGACCAGCGCCTCGTGAGCGGCATCGTCGTCAAACTCATCGCGCGTCGGCAAGATGAGCTGCTTGAGTGCCACGGCCTCGCCTTGGGCGTTGACGGCACGCGTCACGCGGCCGATACCGCCACGGCGCATGGTGACATCGTCGGCAAACAGCATCGTAAAACGACGCAGATAGGCAGGCAGTTCGTCCTGACCGAGCGCAATGGCCGGCTCAAACCCGTCGACACGCGCAAGGCGCAGGCCGACCATGGGATCGCGACCGAGCGATTGTGGTGTGGTGGATGCAAGATCGGTCATCATAGGGCAAGCGCCGCCACGTTATTGTTGAAGTTACCGAGCGCGACGTCATCATCGCCGTAATGGCCGACCCATTGACATAGGTTGGTGTAACAGCCCCACAGATTGGCATACTGCTGATACCACTTTGACCGGGGCGAGAATGTCTGACGACCGAACTCGGCTCGAATGACAAACATCTCCCCGACCAGACTGTCGCACGGCCTGGGATCTCCCGTAGAGTTATAGGTCGAGACCACGTCATTGGCACGAGAAACGTAGCTGTCGAGCATGTTGTACTTGGTCACAAGCCAACTGTGAATGCTCTCTTCCTCAGTAGCGGAAAGGCCACCGGAGTTTGCATCGTTGTCAGTGTTGCCGCCCGTCGAGCCGCCGTTTCCAGTCCCTCCGGTAGAGGAACCCGACCCAGAGCCGCCGCCCGAACTCGACGAATCCGAGCCGGAGCCAGAAGCATCCGAGCTACCGGGCTTTCCGGACTGCTGGGCGTCCTGCTCCTTTTGCTGCTCGACCTTATTCACCGTTGCCGCCACGCTATTGTTGGACAATCGATCGATGATCTTGGTGTTGGTGAGCACGATGGTTTTGCCATTGGCAAGCGTGACTTCGTTGTCCGGGGCCTCGGCGCCGTCCGCATCGTCGGTGCCAAACACAATATGCCCGACCACACTTGCCCAAGCATATCCAGTCGTGGTGCCCAGATCGCTTTTGACCTCATGCCCCACGCGCGGTTCGCGTGCGGCATGCGCCTGCATCATGGACGGCACGGTCATGCCATAGGCAGAAACGCCAGCTATGACCAGCACCAGCGAGCACGATAGCAGTGCGTACGCCCGCGGCGCCAAGCCCAGTCGGCGTCGTATGCGCACCGCGGCGCCGCGCTTTGTCTGAGTGCCACCGGGCCGCATGCGTTCTCCTCCAACAAAAACACGCCGCTCGGGAGCGGCGCATTCATTCGAATCCATATTTGAGTGTATCAGCGAACCAAAAAGGTTGCGCAACGAATGGACAAATTAAGGATGCGAGCGGAAGCATCCATGCGATAGGCGGATACGAAGCATCTTTGTTGCACAACAAACTCACAGTCGCACGGGGAAATTATGACTACCCCGTGCGTCGCGAGGAAAACATACGGCAGGAGCAGGCTCGCCACCTAAATCGCGCGGCGGGCCTCGATGGCGCGGCCAAGCGTAAGCTCGTCGGCATACTCCAAGTCGCCGCCCACGGGAAGGCCGCTTGCCAGACGCGACACCTCGACGCCCAACGGCTTGATGGTACGGGCCAGATAGCTCGCCGTGGTCTCGCCCTCAATATTGGGGTTGGTGGCGATGATGACCTCGTGGATGTCCTCGTGGCCCAAGCGTGCCAGCAGCTCTCGAATGTGCAGCTGCTCGGGGCCAATCTTGTCCATGGGACTGATCACGCCGCCCAATACGTGGTAGAGGCCGTGGTAGCTGCCCGTGCGCTCGATCGCCTGGACATCGCGCGGCTCGCCCACCACGCAAATGCGAGTGGTATCGCGCATCGGGTCCTGGCAGATGGAGCACTCGTCGGCCGTGGCGTAGTTAAAGCAACGGCTGCAAAAGTGGACCTCCTGCTTGACCTCCAGGATGGCCTCGGCCAGGCGGCGGGCCTCCTCGGCATCGGCCTCGAGCAGGTAATAGGCGATGCGCTGGGCCGACTTGGGACCAATGCCCGGCAGACGGCCCAGCTCATCGAGCAGTTTTTGCAGACTGTGATTCGCACTCATATATATGCGTGTCTTAGAACGGCATGCCCGGGATGTTGAGGCCGCCGGTGATGGCGCCCATCTGCTTGTTGGCGAGCTCGTTGACGCCGCGGACGGCCTCGTTGACGGCAGCCATGATCATGTCCTGCAGCATATCGACGTCCTCGGGATCGAGGGCATCGGGATCGATGGTGAGGTTGACGAGCTCCATCTCGCCGTTAACGGTCACCTTGACCATGCCGCCGCCGGCAGAGGCGTCGACGGTCTGGGACTTGAGATTCTCCTGCGCGGCGGCAAGCTGCTCCTGCATCTTGCGAGCCTGCTTCATCATCTGCTGCATGTTCATACCGGCCATGATGGCTCCTTTACGTGCGGCCGCGCGACAAGCTGCAAGGGCAGCCGGAGCACGGCGGGACTTTCAAACTCAAAAATCGTACCACGGCGCGGGGCAAGCAAGCGGGGCGGACGTGTTCCCTCAGTCGATATACATGTCCTGGAGTGCAAGCTGCACCCAAAGATTATGCAAAGTTGAATAATTCGCATCTGCATAATATTGAAAGCTAAATCTTGTAGAGCCGGAATCCGGCATTTTCTGCATCCAGCTAGATAACAAAATGCCGAACCGCTGCTCGAGGCGGCGCTCATGATGGCAGGGTATAATTTGATTGTCACAGACAGCAATTTGGAGGTGCCCCCATGAATGCCCCCGACGCGCTCCAAAACATCCGCTCAAAACACCCCGTTGCATATGTGATTCTCTATCTCTTTGTCGGCTGGGCATTGCTGGTTGTCATCACCCATGCTATAGCCTTTGGAGCAGAACTGCTGATAGCCAGCTCGGACCAGCCCGTCGTCAAATGGGAAGCGACCGATGAGTGCACCGACGGGACCCGGACCATTTACTACAACAGCCCGTCCCTTTACCAAGAGCTCAAGGTCAAGATAAAAGATTCCAAGATTGTTGATGCCGAGCCAGGCTCTTTTTTGACAATCGGAGCAGTTGCCAACGACATGCAAGTCGAGTACACAGACAGTCGTGCGACGTATCGTGTCGACCTCAGCACCCTAGGACGACCGTCGCGTACCTGTCTGCTCGAATGCGATATAAGCGGCACCACACTACACATGTCCGAAATACAGATGCGCCCGGACAAAGAGATCTCTTCTTGAGCAGCATACCCGTCCGTACAGCTACTCCACCGGTTTGAAGATGGTGGCCTGACCGAAGACGCTGCGGATGAGGTCTTTGGCCTCGTCCTCGGTCTGCGGGATGCTCGGGGCTGCACCCTGATGGCCGAAGGGGCTGCCCGCACCGGGGTTGGACTCCCAAGGAGCTGCAGGAGCGTCCTCCTCTTTGGGGGCAGTTGCAGCGGACTTGGGCGCGGACGCCGCACCCGGCACGTCGAACGGAGGAAGATCGTCCCCACTCGCATCGCCGGCAAAACCGCCGACCATGGCGTCGTCGTAGGGCACCTGCTCGGATTCCCACGGCGCGGACTGCGCGACAGGCTGAGCCTTGGGGGCAGCCGAGCGCTCGGGCGCACGGGGTGCGGGCTCGGTCGGGAGCTTACCCGTGGCAGGAGCGCCGGCGGGGTTGTCGGAGCGTAGCCAGGGGGCTTTGCCCAGGTCAGACGACTTGGGCGCGGGCGAGACGGGCTTGGGCGCGGGTGTCGGAGCAGCCGGTTTGGGCGCCGCGGGCTTAGGCGCCGACGGGGTCGATGCCGCTACCGGCACCGCTTGCTGCTGCGGCGCGCTGGCGCTCGAGGATACAGGGGCCGCCGAGGACACGGGTTGCGGGTCCGCAGATGCCGCAGCCCGTGCAGATGGAGAATGCTCCTCATGTTGAGGAGCCGGCGTGCCACCCCCATCCAGGACATAGTCGACGGTACGACGACCGAAGACCGCGCAGACCGTCGGCAGGACCACCGACTGCGTATCGGCGCGACCGAGCATCTTAATGGCAAAAGTCGAACCCGCGGGGAACGAGACCGTGAGCTTGGAGCCGTCGTCGGCCGTGGCGCGGGCGTTGAGCAAAAGCCCTGCGTAGGAAGCCTGACGCGCCTTGACACGCTCGACAACCTCGGCCCATTTGCGCTGCAGCTCTCCGGCATCCTCGACCGCGGGCGTCTCGGCAGCACCGGCGGCGGCAACCTGGGCGGCGTTGTTGGGCTTGGACACCGGGACGGTCGATGCAGCAGGCGCGGGAGCCGGATCCGCAACGGGCTGAGGTGCAGGCGTTACAGGTTTAGGCGCCGACGCAGGAGCCGCGAACTTGGGCGCAGGCTGGGCAGCCGGAACAGCAGCACCACGGTCCCAAGGCATACCGCCCTGGCGCGCGGACGTAGCAGCGGGGGCAGCGGATGCCGCCGGAGCGGCAGCACGAGCGCCCGAAATGAGCGTCGGCTGTTGGGCAGCAGCGGGTACGGATGCT
Source organism: uncultured Collinsella sp. (assembly GCA_958407085.1). GTDB lineage: Bacteria > Actinomycetota > Coriobacteriia > Coriobacteriales > Coriobacteriaceae > Collinsella. Next base: position 8,305 of record CATYHY010000054.1, read on the forward strand.
GCAGGCGCGGCGGCCTGAGCAGCAGCCACGCTCGCCGGCACCGCGGCATTGGCAACCATGGCCTCCAGGCGTGCCACGCGCTCGGCCAATGCCTCAATCGTTA
>CATYHY010000055.1 GCA_958407085.1 uncultured Collinsella sp.
AAGAAGAAGGCTGAGCCCGCGGCTGCCGCTGCTCCGGCCTCCATCTCTGCTTCTGCCGGCGCCGACGTGCTGTGCTCGCCCGTCAAGGGCAAGGTCATCAAGATGGCCGACGTGCCCGATCCCGTCTTTGGTGGCGAGGTTCTGGGCAAGGGCTGTGCCGTGTGGCCCGAGGACGATCTGGTCTACGCTCCCTGCGACGGTAAGGTGACCGTCACCATGGGTCACGCCGTGGGCCTGCAGTCCGATAGCGGCATCGAGGTTCTGGTGCACGTTGGCGTCGATACCGTCAACATGAACGGCGATGGCTTCGAGGGCTTCGTCAAGGCCGACGACGTTGTGAAGGCTGGCCAGCCCATACTCAAGATCGACCGCGCCAAGATCGCCGCTGCCGGTTACAAGGACTGCGTCGTCGTGGCCGTGTCCAACACCGCCGAGTTTGCCGATGTCGAGCTCACCGTTGAGGCAGAGTCCGCCGTCGCCGCCGGTGACGCCATCGTCAAGGTCGTCCGCAAGTAAACTGCGGCATCCAAAGGCTGTGCGAGGGTGGTCGGGTTTTCCGGCCACCTTTTTTATTGCACCGCGGGAAAGCGTTTTATTGCACGTTGGGTGGGCTTGCAAACCGTTCGGACGCTAAAACGAACCGACCGCGCCTTCGCGTTGCCGAGGGTGTTCATAAGTGGATAGTATGGGCTTACTTATTACAACGTGCGCCGCGTCTGGGAAGCGCAGTGCCGCTCATTGGGAGGAACAACATGAAAAAGAAGCTGCTGCTTGCGCCCCTCATGGCCGTCTTGGTTGCATGTGTGGTCGTGCTTTCCGGCTGTGGAGGTCCTTCGGTTGAGGAGCTCATCACCGAGGATCTTACGACGCAGTTTGACGAGGTCAAGAACGGTGGCGACGACTTCCTTTCTGGTCTGGAGGAGGCTTCGGGCGACGAGTTCGAGCAGCTGGGTATCGATCCCAAGGAGTATGCCAAGACCTATCTCGAGGGCTTTGACTACAAGATCGGCGACGTGACGGTCGACGAGGACAAGGGTGTCGCGACCGCCGAGGTCTCTATCACCTGCAAGTCTATGAACAAGATCGTCGAGGACTTCTCCACCCAGTATCAGGAGAAGGTCGCCGCGCTTGATACGGTTCCTTCCGATGACGAGCTGTACAAGATGGCCGGTCAGGTTATGGTCGATGTGACCAAGGCCACCGAGCCCAGGAAGACCACGGTTATCTTCAAGTACACCTGCAACGACGACGGCGAGTGGTCTGCCGACGACTCCGTCAACTCCGAGATGATGGATGCAATGCTGAGCTAGTTCGTTGCGGCGTTGCGCGGGCACCAGAGCGACAACTTGTCATTCAAAGAGGACGGTATGACCAGAAGGTCTATGCCGTCCTCTTTTCATGCCAATTTGTTCGCTCTGGTGTCCGCTCGCTGTCCGTCCTCTACCTGCGGCGTTGCCATTGTTGGGGTAGTCGTTGGGGGGCGTTCTTGTCTGACTAGTCGTTTAAGAACGTCCCCAACGACTACTTTCCGCGCAACAGCATTGTCGCAGCTGCGTTAAGCAGTGTCGCTCGTTACTCGCCCAGGATCAGCGCTGCGAGCTCGTCCTGGGTGTCCACCACGTAGTCGGCGCCGGCGGCTTCCAGCTCTGCGCGGCCGCGGAAGCCCCAGCTGACGCCCGCACTCTTAAGGCCGGCGTTGTGGCCGGTCAGGATATCGACATTGGAATCGCCTACGTAGAGCGTGGTCGCCGGGTCGGCGCCTAGCTCTTCCATCACATGCAGCGTGACGGGTGCTTCGGGCTTGGGCGGAAACGCATCGACACGGCCCTGCACCAGCGCAAAGCGCTCGGAACCAAAATACTTTTCGATAAGCGGAGCCGCCGAGACGTGGTCCTTGTTAGTGAGCACGGCAAGCTGCACGCCCGCGGCGCGCAGGCGGTCGAGCATCTCGATCGTACCGGCATAGGGGGCGGTGTGGTCCTCCTTGTGCTCGCCGTAGTAAGCCCTAAACTCGGCAAGCGTTTGCTCAAACATACGGCTGTCGCCCGCATACTCGGCAGGCATAAAGCGCTCAACCAGCTTGAGCATGCCGTTTCCCACCTTGTAGCGGTACTCGTCAACGGCAAACGTGGGCCAGCCGTGCGCCTCGCAGGTATGGTTGCCGGCGGCCGCCAGGTCCTCGAGCGTGTTGAGGATGGTGCCGTCCAGGTCAAAGATCACATGGGAAAAAGCTGCTGCCATGGGTGCTCCTGCCGCTTGAGTTGTAAAACGCACCCCATGATACTGGGCATGCGTGTCGGGCATGTTTGGAATCTGAATATCTTTAATAGCCCTGAGCCTTTGTCGTTAGCAAATTCTCGGCAGCTGCTCTCCTACGAGCATGTCGAGGATGCGGGTCGAACCCCAGCCGGTGCGCACGCGCACGGCGGGGCGGGCGCCCTCGGCAAGTGGCAGCACGCGGCCGACGATGGCGGCATTCTCGCCGTAGCGGGCGGCGCGCATGGCGCTCAGCGCGGCATCGGCTTGCTCGGCCGGCACGACGGCAACCATCTTGCCCTCGTTTGCCACCTGCAGCACATCGTAGCCGAGCATCTCGCAGGCCGCCTGCACGTCGGGGCGCACGGGCACATCGTCCTCGTCGATCTCCATGGCAACGCCGCTGGCCTGCGCAAACTCGTTGAGCGTCGAGGCCAGGCCACCGCGCGTGGGGTCGCGGAAGCAGCGTGTGTCGGGTGCTGCGGAAAGCACATCGGCAATCAGGTGGTTGAGCGGCGCGGCGTCGCTTTCGAGGGTGCTCGAAAACGCCAGACCCTCGCGTTGGCTCATGATGGCGATGCCGTGGTCGCCCAGTGTACCCGAGACCAGGATGACATCGCCAGGCTGGCAGTTTGCGCCACTGAGCGCCACACCCGCGGGCACTTCGCCCACGCCGGCGGTATTGATGTAGACGCCGTCGGCCCCGCCGCGCTCAACCACTTTGGTGTCGCCGGTGATGATCGCCACGCCCGCTTCGCGCGCCGTCTCGGCCATGGTCTGCACAATCTGACGCAGCTTGTCCATGGGATAGCCTTCTTCGAGGATAAAGCCGCACGACAGGTAGCGCACGTTGGCGCCCGAGGTCGCGACGTCGTTGACGGTTCCACACACGGCGAGGCGGCCGATGTTGCCACCGGGGAAGAACTGCGGCGAGACTACAAAGCTGTCGGTCGACATGGCGATGCGCCCGCTCGCGGGCAGCGCGGCGACGCCGGCATCGTTGCCTTCGAGCAGCTCGGGCGAACCAAAGGCATCTAAAAAGACCTCATCGATGATGCGTTTCATCATCTGGCCGCCGGAGCCGTGACCCAGCAGGACGGTGCTATCGGTAACGCTATGGGACATATCGAAAACTCCAATCGTGGGTGGAATTATATGGGTGAGGCGCAGCGTCGACTGGTTCGCCGTTCGTTAGAACGGCGGAACCTATTAGCCTCGGTAGCGGAAATATGCTGCGCAGCTGCCCTCGGAGCTCACCATGCAGGGGCCGACGGGATGCTCGGGCGTACAAGCGTGGCCGAACAGGGGGCAGCTGCTCGGCGTAATGGCCCCGCGCAGCACGTCGCCGCAGCGGCACCCGCGCGGCTCAACCGTCGGCTCAACGGGCACGTCAAAGCGAACGCGGGCATCAAAGCGCGAGAACTCGGGGCGGATGGAAAGGCCCGAGTTGGCAATCGGCCCCAGCCCGCGCCATGTGGTATCGCACGGCTCAAATACCTGCTCGACCAGCTGGCGCGCCACAGGATTGCCGTCGGCATTGACGCCGCGACGGTATGCGTTGTCGATCGCGGGTTGCCCCTCAACAACCATCTGGACCAGCATGCAGATACCCTGCAAGATGTCGACCGGCTCAAATCCCGTTACCACGCCTGGAGTCTTAAACTCGTCGACCAAAAAGCCAAAGGGGGCCAAGCCCGTGATGGTGGCGACGTGGCCCGGCAGGATAAAGCCGTCGATGGCGGTCTCGGGGTCGTTGGCGATGGCGCGCAACGCCGGCGGCGTGGTCTTGTGGGCGCAATAGACCGAGAAATTCAAAAGCCCGCGCGCCTCGGCCTCCAAGATGGCGGCGGCGATGGTGGGCGTCGTAGTCTCAAAGCCCACGCCCATAAAAATGACCGGGCGATCGGGGTTTTGCTCGGCAATGTCGAGCGCGTCGAGCGGGGAATAGACGATGCGGATGTCGCGTCCTGCCGCCTTTTGCGCAGCGAGCGAGGTGGATGATCCGGGCACGCGCATCATGTCGCCAAAGGTGGTGATGATGGCTCCGTCTATGTTGGCGAGCGCGATTGCGTGGTCGATGTCGCGGTTGGCGGTGACGCAGACGGGGCAGCCCGGGCCGCTCAGCAGCTTGAGCCCGGCCGGCATAATGGAGCGAAAGCCATAGCGCCCGATGCTCACGGTATGCGTGCCGCAGACTTCCATAAGGTTGATGGCGCGGTCGCCGACAAGCTCATGAATGCGCTCGATGAGCTCGCGAGCCAGCTTGGGATCGCGGAATGCCGAGAAGTCGATACCGGAGCGCGCCGGCTGCTCGGCCGCCACTAGTATGCCTCGGCCGGGTTGGTGGCAAGCTGGTCTTCTTCGACCAGCTCGGACATGGCATTAACGAGCTCGAGCGTTTCTTGCGCTTCCTGCTCGTCGACAATCTGGATGCCAAAGCCGGCGTGTACGAGAATGTAGTCGCCAACCTGCGCCGTCGGCACGAGTCGCAGCGACACGGGGCGCTCGATGCCCATCATGTCGACGGTGGCCTTGAGGTCGTCGTCGCGTTTGACTACTTTACCGGGAACGGCAAGGCACATATTGTTCCCCTTTTATACGCTTTGCGCTGGACGGGCGCTCAATAATCCATCAGTTGATGGTAGCGCTCGCGGGCGCTGCGGGCAAACGCGCTACACCTGTGAGACGGCGGCTTGTGGGCTGGCCGAACAGCCTATTGCGGTGCGACCTGTGCGAGGCGGGTGCGTGCGACTGCCGCCTGACCGTAGGCGATGCAGCCGTCGTTGACGGGTACGGAGTGAGGAACCAAGACAGTGAGACCCATGCTTTTGAGCTCGCGGGTGAGGAGCTGGAGCAAAAGTCGGTTCATGAACACGCCACCCGAGAGCGCGACGGTATCGATGCCTTCGCGCGCACAGATTTCGCGTGCGATTCGTGCCGAAGAGCGCGCGATGGCGATATGGAAGTCGAGCGCGAGCCTGCCGGCGGGTACGCCGGCCCTGATTCCCTCCAAAAGCGCCTCAATAAGCGATCTGGAGTTTAGAACATGGCAGGCGTCCGGACGGGATGATTTGGTTACGGAAAAGCCCGCTATATTTCCGGTGGGGCAGGCGCTTTCACTGCTGAGCGCGCGCCAGGCGGCGGCTTCGAGTTCTATGGCGGGTTCGCCCTCGTAGGTTGCCTTGTCGCAGATGCCCAGAATTGCTGCCGCGGCATCAAAGAGACGCCCCATGCTGCTGGTACGCGGGCTGTTGATGCCGCGCTCGATCATGGTGGTTGTCACGCTGCGCGTTTGCTCGTCGAGGCTGTCCAAAAGCCGCGCGGCACCTGGGTGCTCGAGCAGGCCGAGCTCACTGAGCAGGGCAAAGGCGTTGCGGCGGGCGTCGCGCACGGAGGCTGCCCCGCCGGGGAGCGCCCAGGTGCGCAAATGCGCGGCGCGCTCAAAGCCGCCAAGGCTGGCAACAAGAAACTCGCCGCCCCAAATGGTCCCATCGGTGCCGGCGCCGGTGCCGTCAAAGGCGATGCCAAGGACACGCGCGTCGGTTGTAAGCTGGCCCGCGGCGATGGCCTCGGCCATTACGCTCGCGATATGCGCATGATGGTGCTGCATCTCGACGAGCGGCAGATTACATTTTCGCGCCTGCTCGCGCGCCCACTGGCCCGATAGATAGCTGGGGTGTAAATCGCAGGCCAAGGCGGCGGGCGCCAAATCAAAGAGATCTTCCAAGCGCGTGCGCGCAGCGTTCCAGGCATCGAAGGTCCCGCCGTTTTCAACATCGCCGATATGCTGCGACACAAAACAGGTTGCCTCGCCGTTCGTCCCTTCACGCGTGAGCGCAATCGTGGCCTTTTGTTGCGGCCCGCAGGCGAGTACGCAGGACGGAGCGCCGTCGAGCGCCGGCAACGGCAGCGGCTGGGGTGCATATCCGCGAGCGCGGCGCACGGGCATAACGGCGCCGTCAACCACGCGCACCACGGAATCGTCATAGCGCGAGAGGATCGCGCGGTCGTTGCCGAGCAGCGCGTCGGCAATGCCGGCGGCAACGAGGCGTTCCCAGGCAAGATCGTCATCGGTCTCGATGGGCTCTTCGCTCAGGTTGCCGCTGGTCATGACGAGCGCGTGCATACCGTGCGACGCGGCAGCTGCAAGCAGAAGATGCTGAAGCGGGGTGTAGGGGAGCATAACGCCAAGCTCGGGCAGGTCGTGCGCGACGGACGGTGCGAGTACGAGGGCGTCGGGAGAATCGCCGTTGCCCTCGCCGACAGTGCGCCGGCGCAGCAGCACAATGGGACGGATACTGCCGGCGAGAAGCTCGCGCTCAGCGTCGTCGATATGGCACAGGCGCCCGGCATCGGCAAGACTGCGCACCATGACGGCAAGTGGTTTGTTACTGCGGCGTTTGCGATGGCGCAACTCGGCCACCGCCTGCTCGTTGGCAGCATCACAGGCTAGATGGAATCCGCCCAGGCCCTTGATGGCGACGACGCCACCGCTGGCCAGCAGCTCAACACAGCGCTCGATGATGGCGTCGCTGGCCTCGCGTGTGGTGCCGACGGCCGGTGTTGCGGACGAATTCCCGCACGCATCGCCGTTCACAGCCTCACGCCACGTAATATGCGGCCCGCAATCAAAGCAGGCATCGGGCTGCGCGTGAAAACGCCGGTCGAGCGGATTGGCATACTCCGCGGCACACTCGGGGCACATGGGAAAACGGTCCATCGAGGTAGCCGCTCGATCGTAAGGCAGCGAGCGGATGATGGTAAAGCGCGGTCCGCAGTTAGTGCAGTTGATAAAGGGGTAGTGATAGCGTCGGTCGGCGGGATCGAACAACTCGCGCAGACAATCGTCGCAGGTGGCGATATCGGGCGAGACGAGCGTCGTGTGCGCGGTCTGGTCCTGCGACGCCACAATGTGAAAGCCCTGCTCATCGGCAGTGCTCCAGCCGCCAGGCTCCAAATCCGCAATATCGACTCGCTCAACGCGGGCCGCCGCGGGCGCATGCTCAGAAAGCGCGGCAACAAAAGCATCGAGCGCATCGGCCGGAGCGTGCGCCTCGATATGCACGCCGTCGCCCGCGTTGAGCACCCAGCCGCAAATGCCGTGCGCCATGGCCTCGCGATACACAAACGGTCGCATGCCAACGCCCTGCACAATGCCCGTTACATGGATATGCGCATGTCGCATGCGACCCTCCTTCGTTGAAATGTGTGCTGTTACAGCCCCAGGCTCTGCTTGGTGGCGGCGCACGTGAGCTCGCCGTGCTTAACGCCGCGCAGGCCCAGCAGGCGGTCGGCTAGTTCGTAGACGCGCTCGCCGCGACCCTTGAGTGCCAGGATTTCCAAGCAGTTGTGGTGATCCAAATGCACGTGCATCGTCGATACGATCTCGTCGGTGTAGTCGTGCTGCACCTCGTCCAGGCGGCGCGTCAGATCGCCGGTGTGATGGTCGTAGATCATGGTGAGCGACCCGATAACGTGCTCATCGGGCGTGCGCATCTGCTCTTTGGCGATTGAGGCGCGAATCAAATCGCGCACGGCCTCGGAGCGGTTGGCCACGTCGCCGCGGCGCCCGATCTGCTCGTCAAAACGGCGCAGCAGGTCGTCGGGTGCGGTAACCGAAAAACGGACCAGCTCGGAGCCGGAGCCACTACAGTGGCAGCCCGCGTCACCGTCCGCCCCGTGCGGATGCTCGTGCTCGTACCCGTAGCAGTGCTCGTGTTCGGCCACCTTACACCAGCTTCACGGAGCCGACGGAGTTGTGGTCGGCCTCGATGGCTTCCTCGTAGCCCTCGAGCGCGTCATGCGCCTCGTGGAGCGCGGCCATGGCGGCCTCGAGCTTGGCGCCGATGCGCTCCATGTCAAAATTCTCGGTCGCATGCAGCA
>CATYHY010000056.1 GCA_958407085.1 uncultured Collinsella sp.
GATCAAAAGCGCGACGTTGATGATCGTTCCTAAACCCGGCATGAACCCTCCTGTAATTGATGCCAACGCGGCAATCGTAGCAGAACGGGGAGAGGAGCGCTCAGTATCCGAGCCAAGCGGCGGTTGGCGGTTTAGGACAGGATGGGGCTAAAGACGAAGCGCAACGTCATGAGGTGCTGCGGGGATTCGATGGCTGCGGCAATGATGTCGGCATCTCGTGCACGATCGAACCCTTCAAGTTCCATTTGATAGGGGAAGTCTTCTTGGATACCGATGCGACGAGGAACCAAAAGCTTGGTTCCGTCGAATTCTTCGGTTCGCGTTCCGTCTGCTGCAACGGAATAAAGGTGTAACTTGGCGGTCGTTGTGGCGTCAAGTGCCGAGATAGCTTGGATATCGTTCGAGGCGCTCCTTGCTTCCACTGCTGTAAGTGCCGTAGGCGCGACGACTTCGCCCGAAGGCAAAAAGACGAGCTCGACGGTATTGGGGAATGCGATGAGGATATTTTTGCGGCGGGGCGCATTGGCAGCGACTGGCTCAATGCTTGCGGCATCGACGGTTTCCGTGTGGTCGAGCGCGACAATCATGCAACAGTTGCCTTCGTCGACATCTGGGGGAGCGGCAAAGTCCAGGCCGTCTTTCGGCTGGGGATTGCCTAGCTCGGCGGCGGTGCCGCCTGGCTTCTCGAGAGGAGCCGCAGTGTTGTCTTCTGATGATGCATCGTCTGCATCGTTAACATGTGTCGGTGCGTCTGCGACCTCGTCTTTGGGGGATTTGTCATTATCGCTCGATATGGGAGCAGCAATCCCGACGGACCCCACTCCGTGCCATGTCATTTGGAGCAGCGCCGGATCGGCGAGAATGCGCTGCACGCCCGGCTCCTGGGTATCGATATTGATGGGGGCGGGCTCTAATCCACGCGTGAGGTTAAGCGAGCCCTTCTGCCTATTGCTTTGAGCCTCTTGGTCGTCCGCGTCGCCAGCGTAGAACAGCAAAGGTGCATCTCCCGTTGCGATGGCTTCGGTGTCCGCCTTGGTCAGTCGCAGCGATGCCGTAAAGGAGATGATGGGCTGCGCGCCATCGACATTCGAGGGAACGCAGCCCAGGCATACACCTCCTCCTCCTTCTTCTTCATAGGTCGCGCTGTCGAAGACGACCTTCGCCCCGTTCGCCGAGTCATCGACCGAGGCGATATCGATGCGCAGCTCTAGGTCGCATGGGTCGCCATCGGCGTCGACTGCAGCCGATTTCCATGTGCAGATGGCATAACCTGCCTGGGGGCCGTTCTCCTTGTCCGGTCGCTTGATATCCACGACTATCGAGTCGACCGTATTGCGGTGAAGGCATCCCGAGGTTCGGACCGTGGCGTGTGCGAGCGAAAAACGTTGGCAGGCGACGATACCCGACGAATCCGCCACGGGGTTCAGAGCTTGCGGTAAGGAGTTTGCCGTGGCGGGCGTCGCCCAGGCGGCGAGAGGCGTACCGCTCGCCAGTGCGCTGCAGAGCGCGGCAACGGGCAATAGATTTTTGGGTGCCATGGTTCTCCTATCTATTCCGCGTACTCCGGTTGTGCTTGGCTATTGGTTGCGTTTGATGTGCAGGCCAAGGCACGTCAGCCCTGCTCCCGCCGTTGCGACGCCTACCGCAATGAGTTGCCGGGTGTCGCTCGTCTGAGCGAGCGGCTCGTGACGGCTGCCGCGATCAAGGCCCGAAAGGTCGACGGTCACTTCTGTGGCCGCCTGCGCTTGCTCTTGTTGAGCAAAGGCCATGGCAGGTGCGGACGCCAAGATGCCGACGATGGCGGCCAGTGCGATCGCCTTAGGACGTGGCGTGCGCACCGGGCTCGACCGTCCAGGTGATGCTTGCCACTTGATCTCCCGTACCGGTGGCGTGGTAGATGTCACGCGTGATGCGGGCGACGTGGCCACTCACATTGAGCTTGATTTTGTCCGTTCCGTCGGCAATGCCCTGGTACTTCATGTCGAAGCTTGCGTCTTTGGAAAGATCGAGGCCCGTAGTCTGAGTCGCCGAGCTGGCATCCTTTTCTGCCTTATCGGGGCCAACCTTAAAATCGATGGAGTTCTGGGCCGAGCCCGTCTTTGCGTCTGCAACGATTGTCCAGTCGTTCTTGGCCGTGACCTTCATGTTGGTGACGTGGATGCCATATGCCGAGAGGTTGTCGATGGTAATCGTCTTGTCGGAGGGTCCTACAAGCGTTCCGTCGGCTTTGGCGGCAAAGGGGATGACCGTTGGCGCCTTAAACGAAACATTGCTAATGTCGGCCTTTACCGTCACATCGGTGGTTCCAACGCGCACCTCTGCCATGGCCGCCGTTGGCGCGGCGCCCATCGCAAGTGCGAGCGTAAGCCCTGCGCCCACGGCGAGTGCCCTGGCTCCGCTCAGGTTCATGGGTGTGTTCATAATCGATCCTTTCTGCTCGTCACGGACTGTTTCCGTGATGGTTGGACGAATGGGGACAGGGTGTGGCCCCTGCGAGCGCGTAGGCCACTAGCCTTCTGCCTGGGCCACTCGCACTTTGACGCGCGTCGGATTGCCGTGAGTGTCGTAGGTCTTGGCATCGAGTGCCTGAATCTCGATATATGCCTCGCCTTCTTGGATATCGCCGGCGGGGCAGGTCTCAACCGTCTTGCCGGCTTCGACCACACCGGACTCATAGATGGTCTCGTCGTTTTGAATCACACGGAAGCGCTGGGGAAACTTGTTGTCTTGGACGTTTTGCACGTTGACGCGCAACTTGCCGCCTTCCTGCAACTGTGCGACCGGCGCGACCGAGATCGTCATCATGTTGTCACGGACGATGGCGTCGAGCTCATCCTGGATTTCTTGGCGTGATTTACCCTCTGCCGTCGTGACTGAGGCGCCCGCTTCGGGCACGGGCTGCGACTGCCAGGCGTATAGCCCTACGGCGATGAGGGCGCAGACGATAGCCAGGCAGACAACGACGAGTTTCTTGCGACGCCCCAGCCCTGCAAGGCGGGGCGGCTTCTTCGCACTCATGCGGCGTCCTTGGTGGTGTAGACACGTGCGAACGTGGACGGGTCAGCTCCAAAGAGCATATGAAGCATCAGGCGGCGCGAATAGATGAGCTCGTCGAAGTCGTGAGGGAGCTCGATGTTGTGGATACGCGCGATGTGGTGGGCGAGCGCCGAGAACGACTCGGGGTCGCAGATAACATCGGTGGTGACGTGGTAGACCGCCGTATCGGGGAACGCCTCTTCGTCGAAAGGCAGGAGATAGGGATCGTCGTCGACCTCGATGGCGACGCCGTACTGGGGCCAGTAATATGCCATGGGAACCTCCCTGCTTCTGGGGCCAAAACTTCCATTGGTTTTGGCTGTCGATGCCGACCGTATCAGTCGCTACTTGACCAATTTCTGACCAAATGCTTGACGGATTGACATCTCCGCAGGTAAAAGATGGCAAAAATAACTTCAACTTTTTTCGAGCGACAATTGCGTGGTCGCTGGCGGTAAAGCGACATGTGTCAAAAGCATCGTCTGCCGAGGAAACCTTGCCGCTCGCCGAATTGCACGAACGTAAAAATCGCCAATTATGGAGACGGTTTCGAACACGTCGACGAAACGATGCGGTAACATCTCCCTGCAAACACTGTAGTTAGCTAAAGGGGGAGTTCGCGTGTCTGCAACCATCAAACCCTTCACCGACGAGTTCGAAGAGTATGGTCGCGATGAGTCTCGCACATCGGGCGAGGCCTCGAGCATCTCGTTTCCGACAACGGAGGACGAGGTCCGCGCCATTTTGAAAAAGCTCCATGCCGAGCGTGTCCCGGTGACGGTTCAGGGCGCCCGGACCGGTCTTGCCGCCGGCGCCGTGCCTCATGGCGGTCACATTCTCAATACTTCCCGCATGAATCGCTACCTAGGCATTCGCCGCGATGAGCAGGGCCGCTTTCTTTTGCGTGTGGCGCCCGGCGTCGTGCTGTCTGAGCTGCGCAAGCAACTGGGCAAGAAAGTGCTGCCGACTGCCGGCTGGGACCAGGCATCGCTTGAGGCCTACGAGGAGTTCCAGGAAGCCCCCGAGCAATTCTTTCCCACCGACCCCACCGAGGCATCTGCCTGTCTGGGCGGCATGGCGGCATGCAACGCTTCCGGCGCCCGTAGCTACGCTTACGGCCCCATGCGCCCTCACGTCACGGGCCTTCATGTCGTGCTGGCCGATGGCGACCTGCTCGAGCTTCACCGTGGCGAGGTTTTTGCGCAGGGTCGTCGCCTTTCGCTCGTCACGGTGCAGGGCCGCACGCTCGAGCTCGACCTTCCCGGCTACACCATGCCCAAGACCAAAAATGCTTCGGGCTATTTCGTTGCTGACGATATGGATGCCATCGATCTGTTTATCGGTGCGTGTGGCACACTCGGCGTCATCACCGAGCTCGAGATTGCCCTGCAGACGGCGCCTGCGGTCGTTTGGGGCGTGAGCTGCTTCTTTGACAGCGAAGACAGGGCTGTGTCCTTCACCGATTCTGTGCGTCCCGTCCTCTCCCACGCGGCTGCCATCGAATATTTCGATGCGGGCGCCCTGGATATCCTGCGTCGTCAGCGTGAGCAGTCGACCGCGTTCGCCTCGCTGCCGGCGCTCGACAAAGACGCCAAGGTCTGTGTCTACGTGGAGCTCGACTGCGACGACGAAGCCCAGGCGACTGAGGAGCTGTATCACTTGGGGTGGGTACTGGAGCTTGCGGGCGGCAGCGACGATGCGACATGGGTCGCGCGCACCGAGGTCGATCGCGAGTGCCAGCGATTCTTCCGCCATGCGGTGCCCGAGAGCGTCAACATGCTCATCGACGAGCGTCGCCGCACGGATCCCACTATCACCAAACTGGGCTCGGACATGTCGGTGCCCAACGCACGTTTGGCCGATGTCATCGCCCTGTATCGCCGCACGTTGGCCGAAAGTGGGCTTGAATCTGCCGCCTGGGGGCACATCGGTAACAACCATCTGCATGTGAACATTCTGCCGCGCGATGCGCAGGATTACCGCCGCGGCGGAGAGCTCTTTGCCCTGTGGGCTTCCGAGGTCACAGCCATGGGCGGCGCCGTCTCCGCCGAACACGGTGTCGGCAAGATCAAGGCGGGCTTCTTGGAGACGATGTACGGTCACGAGGCCATGGTCGAGTCGGCGCGGCTCAAGCTCCAGCTCGATCCTGCCGGGCAGCTGGGCCGTGGCAACCTGTTTTCGGAGAAGCTCTTGGATGAGCTCGTCCAGAAAGGGGGCGCGTGAAGATGAGCGATTTCCATATGGTGGTGTGCGTCAAGGCGGTGCCGGGCAGCACCGAGGTCAAGATGGACCCCAAGACCAATACTATCGTGCGCGATGGCAAGCAAGCGGTCATTAATCCCTTTGACGCGAGCGCTTTGGAATGCGCGCTGGCGCTGAAGGACGACTTTATCGGCTTTGGCATGGACGTGCGCGTAACGGTGGTGTCGATGGGCATCCCCGCGACTGAATCGCTATTGCGCGACTGCATCGCCCGAGGCGCCGATGACGCACTGCTACTAACCGATCGCGCCTTTGCAGGCGCCGATACCCTGGCAACCACCTATGCCCTCAAGTGCGGCATCGAGGCGCTCGACGAGGACTTCGACCTGCTCATCTGCGGCAAGATGGCGGTGGACGGCGATACGGCCCAGATTGGTCCCGAGCTTGCCGGTGCCTTTGAGATTCCCTGCGTGACCGACGTGAGCTGCGTGCAGAGCGCAGGCTTTACGACCTGTGGTTCACTGGCGCTTGTTCACGGCTGCGATGCCGGCGAGGAGACGGTCTATCTTGAGATGCCGTGCGCGATGACGACCGCCAAGGAGATTGGCCAACTGCGCATGCCGAGCATTGCCGGTATTCGTGCGGCCGAGGAGGCGGACGTGCGTGTGGTCAACGCTGCTGACGTGAACGCCGACCCCGCGCGCTGCGGCCTTGCCGGCTCGCCGACGCAGGTCGTGCGATCGTTTGTGCCCGATCGCGACCAAACGTGCGAGGCCGTTGACGGAACGGCGTCCGAGCAGGCGGCGAAACTTGCCAAGATCATCGAGGGGATGGCATAGATGAGCGGACTGATTATCGATAGCGAAGCCTGTATCGGCTGCGGTCGCTGCGTTCGCGCCTGTGCCTCGGGCGGCATCGTAGTGGAAGGCGAGCGGCCCAACCGTTGCGCCCGCGTAACCGACGGCTGCATCCTATGCGGTGGGTGCGTCGACGCCTGCCCCGTCAACGCCATCTCGATTGAGCGCGACGAGCCCGCTGGCGCGGTTAACCTGGATGCATATCGAGACATTTGGGTATTCGTTCAGACCGACGAGCACGATGTCGTGGTCCCGGTGGCCTACGAGCTCATGGGCAAGGGACGCGAGCTTGCCGATGCTCGCGGCTGCCGCTTGGTGGCATTGGCCGGCATGAGCCCCGAGAGCTCGTTCAAGGACCTGGAGCATCTGGTTTGCGCCGGTGCAGACGAGGTCCTGGTCTGTCGCGACGAGCGTCTGCGTCAGAACGATGCGGAGGTCTACGCCCGGCTGATCTGCGATTTGGTGGCAGAGCGCAAGCCCGAGGCCATTCTGTGCGGTGCGACCGCCTTTGGCCGCGAACTGGCGCCCGGCGTTGCCGTGCGTTTGCAGACGGGCCTTACGGCTGACTGCACCGTACTTTCGATGGATACGGAGACGGGCCTGCTGCAGCAGACGCGCCCGGCGTTTGGCGGCAACTTGATGGCCACCATCATTTGCCCCAACCACCGTCCTCAGATGGCAACGGTGCGCCCCGGCATCTTTAGGGAGCCCGAGTTTGACTACAGCCGCTCCGGCACGATCACCCAGATATCACTTGCGGATGATGCTAAGGCTCGTGTCGAGATCTCGATTCCCGCCGAGGAGTGGGGACAGCAGGCTTCGATCGCCGATGCCGAGCGCCTGGTCGTGGTGGGTCGCGGCATTGGTTCCAAGAAAAACCTGCCGCTGATGCGAAGGCTCGCCGAGGCTCTGGGAGCCGAGCTTGGCTGCACGCGACCTGTCGTGGAGGCCGGCTGGTTGGAGTATCGCCATCAGATTGGCCAGACGGGAGTATCGGTTTCGCCCAAGCTTCTCCTGAGTATCGGTGTTTCGGGCGCCATCCAGCATCTTGCCGGCATCGGTGGGGCGGAGTGTATTATCGCCATCAACGAGGACCCGGATGCCCCCATCTTTGGTACTGCCCAGTACAAGGTTGTCGGCGATGCCGTCGAGGTCGTCGAGGAGCTGCTGGCCCAGCTTGAGCGCTAGGCGCGCGCCAGCCAGCCGCGCATCTCGTCCTTAAGACGGCTCCAGGTTGCCTGTGTGGCGGGGTCGGTAAAGGGCTGTGTAATACCAAAGGGCGCGTCGAGTAGGCGGTAGATATCGCCCTGCTCGCGCGCCAGCGCGCGGCTCGCCGGATAGACGAGCTCAAACATAAAGCAGATGAGTCCCACCAGGTAGTCCGCCGGCTCGTCGCGTTCGTCGCGAGCAACGCAGCGGTGCTCGTCAAAGGCGGTAAGCGCCGGTGCCGAGAAGTGGCTGGCAAGAAATGCGTCCTCATCCACTTTGAGGATGGTGTCGACGGTGCTGTCGGCGATGGTGCGCATAATGTCGATCTTGTCGCCATCGCGTACGATATCGCAGAAGCACCGTGTACGCTCGTCGAGTTGTGCCGGCAGGCGAAAGTCACTGTGATAGGCGATGCTCGCGCGGATGAGCTCGTCGTGCTCTTCGGTCTCGATAAAATCTCGGATGCTTGTTGTGGCAGGTGCGTTGTCGGGGCTCTCGCCAAAGAGGACCTCGACGCCCAACGCCGCATGGCTCATGCTCTCGGCATCCTTAAACGTGTCCCAGCGCCGCAGCTGCTCAAAGCGGCCCATATCGTGCAGCAGGCCGCAAAGCCAGGCCAGGTCAATATCCTCTGTCGACCAGCCCTGCTCACGCGCCACGGCATCACATGCCTCGGCAACGTGGTACGTATGCTCGATTTTGAGTGCGATGCGCGGATTGGCGGCATCGTAAGCATCGGTATAGCGTTTGAAGGCCGCGGTCGCCCGGC
>CATYHY010000057.1 GCA_958407085.1 uncultured Collinsella sp.
GTAATAATCGATGGCCTAGATGGTGGTGCGGAGACGCACGAATGCGCGGTTTTCCTGCGCGTTTGGGAGAATCGGGGTGCAAGTCCCCGGCTGTACCAGTAACCGTAATTCCTCTTGACTCGGGATATTCGCGTCGCAGATCGGACGGCGTGCCTGAGCCGTTAAGGTTAAGTCGGATCGCCTCCCATCTTGCATGCGGCTGCGGCTTTTGCCGCCGGTGTGCATAGGGCTCTGGAGGGAAGGAGGACCCCGATGGGGGAACTCGAGCGCAACATACGCGATGACGTGGGGCAGCCTCAAGGCAACGCTCCAAGTACAGACAGTAGGAGACAAATGGATATGTTTGAGGACGAGTGCCAGCGTGCCTCGCTTCGTCGCCGTGGCGTAATCGCGCGCGGCGTGGCAAAGCGCTGCCTGGTGGCATTCCTGGCCTTCGCGATGGCCTTTGGCACCACGCCGGCTCAGCTGTGGGCCGAGGGTGCCGAGGGCATTACCGACGCTGTGGCTCAGGCTACGACGCCAGGCGAGGACGCAGCGCTTGCGGGCGGTACCGCTGAGCAGAGCGGCGCCGAGGTTTCGGATTCCGGGAGCGCGCCTGCAGCTAGTGCCGCCACTACAGAGGCAGCAACTGGCGACGAAGGCTCGGCGACGGGGGAGAGCCCTGCCACGAGCGAGCAGTCTTCGACGGCATCCGCTGGCCAAGCAGGATCTGCCGCCGCGGCTGCCGTCCAGACAGAGAACCCGACAGAAACTGGCGATGTCGTCAAGAAGCAAATCGAGGTCTCGTTCTCGATTATCGGCACCGATGCCGACGGCAAGGCTCAGACCTGGGTGGCGCCTACGCAGCTCAAGCTCGACGAGGGCGCGACGGCTGCGGATGCCTTCATTAAGCTGCAGGAGAAGACGGGCTTCAAGGCGAAGTACGATCCGAACACGGCATACGGTTTCTACCTCGAAAGCATCACCTCCCCGAGCGATGGCCGCACGCTTGCCTACGATCCGACGACTCATGCCTACTGGCAGCTGTTCGTCGACGGCGCGTCTTCCTCGGTTGGCGCGAGCAGCGTCAAACTCACCCAGGGGCAGAAGATTGAGTTTGCCTATACGGCTGGTAGCGCGTCCCCTGTCGTTAAGGACCAGCTTGCTGCGAATGTGACCGTCATTGGTCGCGATGCCCAGGGCAAGACTCAGACCTGGGTCGACAACGCGCAGTATGTGGTGACGTCCGGTTCGAGCGCGCTTGATCTTACGAAGGTCGCGCTTGAGGCGAATGATATTGACGCCGTTGCTGCGGGCTCCTTCATTCTGAGCCTTAAGTACAACGGTGTTGAGCTGGGTACGCCCCAAGATTATTCGACCTATTGGCAGCTGTTTATCAACGGCAAGTCGAGTGACTATACGGCGGACAATGTCACCATCCATGCTGGCGATACCGTCACGTGGTTCTACGGTGGCTGGGGAGACCAGTTGCCGTCCGATTCTGTCCATGCTTCCGTTCAGGTGCTTGGCAAGGACAAGGACGGCAAGCAGCAGGTTTGGGCTTCGACGGGCCAGACGAGTCTCAAGGCGGGCTCTACTGCTAAGGACCTGTTGGAGCAGACTGGTCTTAAACTCAAAGCTACAGAAGAGTCTTGGGGTTGGTACCTTAGGGGCATTACCTCGCCGCTTGACGGTAAGACCTATTGTGGCTCTGATGCTGCGACCAATAGCTATTGGCGCTTCTACGTAAAGGGCAAGTCCGACGCAAAGTACAAGTTCGCCGACGTTGGCGCTGGTGCCTACGAGCTCCATGAGGGTGACGCCGTCACCTTTATGTATGCTGGCGACAGCGATGCCCTCCCTGGTCAGGTGCTTGGATCCGCCGATATCATCGGCCCCGATGTCAACGGCAACAATACTCGCTGGGGCTCGGCAAGCAATGTTTCCCTGCCCGAAGGCTCTACGGCTCAGGACCTTATTGAGACGGCTCTGAAGGCGAAGGGCATTGATTACAAGGCCTCCCAGAGTGGTGCATACTGGTCCATTACTTCGCCGTTCGAAGACAAGTCTTACGGCTATGATGGTGCGACCGGTAAATACTGGCATCTGTATATCAACGGAGAGTCCTCATCTCTCTGTGCCAACCAGGTCACGCTCAAGAGCGGCGACAAGGTTACATTTGCCTACACCACCGAAAAATCGCCCATGCCCGATCCCGACAAGATTGTCGTGGACCCGAGTGCGACGACTCCTAATTGGGATGCCGAGTGGGCCGGCTACGGCAACAGTGGCAACGGTTCGACCGTAACGGATGCCAAGACGCCTGCGCAGGCCGCCGGTCTTAAGTGGGCCTTCGATTGGAAGGCCGAGTCTGGCCAGCAGTATGCCAACTGCAGCGAGCCTGTCATCGCTAACGGCTTTGTGTACATCGCGACCGAGAACGAGCTCATTAAGATCGAATCGTCCACGGGCAAAAAGGTTGCCTCTGCGCCGCTTGCCTCTAAGGTGAGCTATACCTCTCGTCCGATCTATACCAATGGCCTTATCATCGTTCCGCTCAACGGCGGTGCGGTCCAGGCGATTACTGCAGACAAGCTGATCTGCAAGTGGCTGACGCCTGGTTTGACGGACTTGACGCAGAGCTCCTGCACCGTCGTTTCGGACGGCGAGTACGTCTATGTAGGCTCGGTCGATATTTCGTATGACGAGAATTACAACGCGACCTACGGCAACGGCTCCTTTGCGCGCATTAAGATTGCCACGGGCGAAGTTTCTTGGCAGAACATCGACCCTGCCGAGGGCTATTACTGGACTGGTGCGGCTTTGACGGATAAGTATGCCATCGTTCCTACGAGCGCGGGTACGCTTAAGTGCATTGATAAGACGACGGGCGACGTCGTTTCGACCATGAAGCTCGGCGCTCTCGCGAACGCCGACTGTGTCGCCGATCCGTCCAATGGTTCGACCTTCTATCAGATGACGCACGATGGAAAGCTCCATGTGATTTCGCTTTCGGCGAAGGGCGTACTGAGCGAGCAGAAGACGGTCGACCTGGGTCTTACTAATAACATGAGCGCACCGGCGGTGGCTGGCGAAAACTTGATTGTCGGCGGACAGACGGCTACTGGCTCTGCTCTGGCTCTCTATAATCTGAAGACCGGTAAGACCACGATGGTCGCTGCTGCCGACGGCAAGGCGCTGCCGGCTGGCCTCAACGGTATTGCTGCTACTCCGCTGGTGAGTGTTCAGGGCGGCAAGACCTATGTGTACTTCACCGTTAACAGCGCGGATAGCAAGGATTACGTCAACTACTCTGCTGGTGGTGGCGTGTATCGCTATACGCTCGGCGATGCAGAGGCGACGCAGATTTATGATGCGGCTGGCCATTACCAGTACTGTGACTCTCCGGTCATTGCCGATGCTTCTGGCAATCTCTACTACATTAATGATTCGGGCACGCTGTTTAAACTTGGAGCTGTCGAGTCTTGGACGGTTGCCTTTAACTCCAACGGCGGGTCTGCTTGCGACACTAAGTTTGTTGCTACGGCCGATGGCAAGCTGGTCAAGCCGGCCGATCCGACGCGCGATGGCTACACTTTCGGCGGTTGGTATACCGATGAGGCTTGCACGCAGGCGTATGACTTTAGCACGCCGGTGACGGCCGATCTGACGCTGTATGCCAAGTGGACCAAGAATGCCGTTAACCCTGGCGGTAATGGCGGCGCTGGTTCGAATGGCGGCGGCGGTTCTGGTACCGGTACTGGTTCCGGCACTGGCGCTGGCACTGGCACGGGTTCCGGCTCCGGCTCGAAGGGCGGCGCTGTCGCCCCGGGTCATAAGCCGACGACCAAGACGACGGTGTCGACCAAGACCGAGACCAAGGACAACAAGTCCGACAAGAAGTCCGACAAGAAGTCTGACAAGAAGTCTGACAAGAAGGACAGCAAGTCCGACAAGAAGTCCGATTCCAAGTCCGATACGGGTGCTGCTTCCACGACCACTGCTAAGAAGTCCTCTAGTGCTTCCGAGCAGGAGACTGGCACCAACCCGCTCGCCATTGTTGGCGTTGCCGCCGGCGTCATCGGTCTCGCCATCGTCGGCGTGTTCGTGTTCACCAAACGTCGGTAGGTGAGGGCTGTGTCCAATAAATCCAAGGACGCTGACCCCAAGCAACCAGATTCCTCGTTCATTCAGTTCGACGATGCAAAGCAACAGGGCGCCGCTTCGGCGGCGTCCGCCTCTCGTCGCAAGGCGCTCCTTGGCGTTCTTGCTGCCGCGTGCACCATTCTGATCGTCGTCTCGCTGGGCTTCGTCCATCCTTCCGAGAGCGGCGCCTGGTCCATCGACTGGATCGTTCAGACCGTGACGGGGGAGAGCGTCGTCGCCAAGGACACCAAGGGGTTTGGCTCGACTACGACTTCGGGCGAGGCCAGTTCCAAGGATTCCAAATCTTCGAATGATGCAAAAGACGAGCCCAAGGGTTCGAACGACGCCAAGGACGATTCCGAGTCTTCAAACAAGGAATCGGACAAAAACTCGGATAGCAAGAAGTCCGAGGACCGGGGCGGCAAGAAGTCTGGCGATAAATCCGCTGCCCAAAATACGGGAGCCGGTGATACTTCCAATGCGTCTGGCGGTGCTTCTTCGGGCGGTGGCCAGTCGTCTGATGGAGCCTCATCCTCTAATGGTGGAAACGCCTCCTCGGGCAGCCAAAGCGGCTCACAGGAGTCCAACTACGTTACGGTGACGGTTTCGGTCACATCGAGCGCTGTGGGCAATCCCGTGTCCTCTGGCGGCACCTTTACCTTTAACGAAGGCGCCACCGTTTACGATGCCCTGTGCGCGCTGGGCCTTTCTGTCAACGCACACGGCTCATCGTACGGCACGTATGTTTCTGCGATTGGTGGTTTGGCCGAGAAACAGTACGGCGGCACGAGCGGCTGGATGTACTCCGTCAACGGCACAACGCCCATGACGGCCTGCAGTAACTACGTTCTCTCCAATGGCGACAACGTCGTTTGGTATTACGTAACGGGCTAGAGGCCTCGACATAGCGCGCCAGACGGGCGGTTCGGACCAACATCCGGACCGTCCGTTTTTCATGCGAATGGGACTGGGTCGCCGGGTCTCTCGGCAAACAAAAAACCGGTTGGAACGGGAATTCCAACCGGTTATACATTCAAGCAAATAGTGAATCGACTACGACCGTGCGCCCTCGAGGAAGAAGCGGCGGCTGAAGTAGTTATACCAGGTGACGAGGAACGTGGCGATGGCCTTCATGGCCTGGTAGCCGATGCTCAAAAACGTGACGCCCACAAACATGTACAGGTCGTTGAGGCCCAGGCCGATCACCGACAGGATGGTGAAGATTGTGAACTCGCGCTTGCGGCTCATGCCTTCGCGGTGGTCGAACACGTACTTCATGCTGAGCCAGTAGTTGACCACGACGGACGTGATAAACGAAACCGTGGTGCTCATCAAAAAGTCGAGGTGGAACAGCTCGACGAGCGCAATGAGCATGCCCCAGTCGATGCCAAAGGAGATAAGACCCACGACGGCAAACTTGAGGAACTGCTTGGTATGAGGTTGTGCCAGCGCCTTGCGCACGTAATCACATCCAATGCGTTGATGAATCGAGCAACGAGATACTTTAGAGCTTTTGCATGGGAAACGTAAGGTCTTTGGCAAGAACTATACGAACTCGCCAAATTTTCAAGAGCTAATCCGCAAACGTTGAAAATTTGCCCGTAAACGAGCGACACCCACGGACGATGCTGCGCTGAGTGCGCGTCGTCCGTGGGCGCCGTAATGCTGCAGGGGTTTCGAGCTATTTTGTCTCGTCGCCCTCCAGGAAGATTTTTCGGGTCACAAAGTTGTAGACCATGACAAGCGCGGTGGCGCAGATCTTGGCGATATTGGCCTCGAGCCCCAGACCGGCGTTGAGCGCCAGCACGATGCCGTCGTTGAGCACCAAACCGATCACGGACAGCACGACAAAGATGATGAACTCGCGGCGGCGGCTCATGCCTTCCTTGTGCGCAAACACGTACTTCATGCTTGCGAGGTAGTTAAAAATGAGTGAGATGATAAAGCCGCTGGTGTTGGCAATTAGGATGTTGAGGCCCAGACCGTAGTGGAGCAGATTCATAATGCCAAAGTCGATAACCGTGGCAATGACACCGACGATGCCAAATTTCATGATCTGCGCAAGGAGCTTTTGCATGGTACCTGCCTTAAGCTGGCGCCGAAGCGCCGCGGGGATGACAAACTCAGCAAGTTTAGCCAATCCCCGCGGGTGGTGCTAGGCGCGCTCCTCGATAGCACCGTTTCTATATGCATCGAGCAGCTGGCGCAGGTCCTGGATTTGGCTGCGAATCTTGGCGCCAGTATCGGTGTCGCTCACCATGCGGCGACGGTCTGCTTGGTCAAAACGGTTGGTCTCGCTTTCGATGTCCACGTTGCGCGTAAGTGCCTCGGCAACCGTCGTAAAGGCCCGGTGCGACTTGAGGCGGCAGCCGCGCGAGCTCGAGATGAGCGTATAGCCGGCGATGCCCGTCTTGGGATGGTAAGCGCGGCAGAAGCCGCCATCGATGACCAGCAGCTTGCCCTCGGCGCGGATGGGCTGCTCGCCCTTGGTGGTTTTAACGGGTGTGTGTCCGTTGATGATGTGGCCGGTCGGCGAACATGCCATGGGCGCGACGCCAAACTCGCGCATGATGTCGTCGCAGACCGAGGGCGACTTGGTAAGCGTAAAGTACGGGTCCATCGGCTCGACCCAGGTGCTCTTATCGGCGATATAGGCGCGCTCAAAGGTACGCACCAGGCGTCCGCTGGCGGGTGAATTGAAGCCAATCCACAGGTACCACATCCAGTCGAGGGCATCGCGGTCGCCCACGCGCCACGCGCGGCGGGCGATGTGGTCGCAAAAATCGAGATAATCGCGGCCAGCGTGCCAGGTGCCCAGGCAGTTCATGCTGCTAAAGGTGCCGTCTTCGTTGAGCGGAACGCAGCCATGGAACAGCAGGTTGCCGTTGGCGACCTTGTACATCGAGCCGTGGGAATAGAGGAAATCGATATGGCGATGCAGGTGATCGGCGGTGACAAACTCGGACACGAGCTTGTCGATGATGTGCTGCTCCTGGGGCGTGAGCGTATAGGGGTCCGCTGGATCGACAGTGGGGAAGTCGTTGGTCGTGAGTGGCCACACGCTGCCGTCGGCGAGCGTGACCGTGCCGGTGCCGTGCTCGATCTTGTCGAGTAACAGACGGTCGGTCATATCGAACTCGGGGTGGCGCTGGATAATCTGGCCCTCGAGCTTAAAGAGCAGCACATTGATGGCCTTGATCAGCGGGGTGATGGACTCACCGGCGGTGTAGGTGGCATCGGCAAAGGCGACAAGCTCACGCAGCGAGATGCCGTAGTCGTTCTCCAGGATCTCGTAGTTGTCGTAGCGCAGGTTGTTGCGCAGTACCGTGGCGATGCAGGCGGGCTCACCGGCCGCAGCGCCCATCCACAGCAGGTCGTGGTTGCCCCACTGGATGTCGAGCGAATGGTAGGTGAGCAGGCGGTCCATAATCTTGGCAGCGCCGCCGCCACGGTCGAAGATATCGCCCACCAGGTGCAGATGGTCGACGGCCAGGCGCTTGATGAGCGAGGCGAGCGACTCGATAAAGTCGTCGGCGCTGGCGGTCTCCAGGATGGACTCCACGATGCGCTCGTGATAGCGCACGCGATAGTTGTTCTCGTCCGGGTGCGTGTGCAACAACTCGTCGATGATGTAGGCGTAGTCGCGCGGGATGGCCTTACGCACCTTGGAGCGCGTGTAGCGGCTTGAAAGTGAGCGAGCGACCATGATGAGCTGGTCGAGCATTGTCTTGTACCAGGTTGGCGAGTCCTCGCGCCAGCTGCGGACCAGGTCGATCTTCTCGCGCGGGTAGTAGATGAGCGTACACAGCTCGCCCTTTTCGTCAAAGGAGAGCGTGTCGCCAAAGATCTCGTCGACAT
>CATYHY010000058.1 GCA_958407085.1 uncultured Collinsella sp.
TGCTCGATGTGCTGGCCGACGACATCGTGGTGACGCCGGCGTTCTGCCGTATCAGTCGCATGATCCGCGACTTTAGCTCCGACGACATCATGGTGGGCAACAAGAAGCCCAACCTGCGTCAGCTCGTTGAGAACCGCCTGGCGGCTCGTGGGGAAGGCGCGACAGTGCGCGAGATCCGCTATCGCGAGATCAGCACGGCGGGTGCCGACCTGGATGAGCTGACCCTTGACGAGGAGGTGGCGTACGAGACGCCGGTGACGCACGAGCGCTTTTTGCAGTGGGTGACGCCGCAGGGCAAGATTGTGGGCTTTTTGCGGCTGTCGCTTCCCGATCGCGCTTTTGTTGCCGCGCATGCGGACGAGTTACCGACGACGCCGGACGAGGCGATGATTCGCGAGGTGCACGTGTATGGCATGGCGGCGCGCGTGGGGGATCAAGGCCAGGCGGCCCAGCACCATGGATTGGGGCGTTTGCTCGTAGAGCATGCATGCGAGATCGCCCGGGACGCGGGCTATGCGCGCATCAACGTGATTAGCGCGATTGGTACGCGCGAGTACTATCGCCATTTGGGTTTTTACGATCATGGACTCTATCTGCAAAAGGAGCTCTAGATGAACAAGCCGAGTGTTTCTGCTGGCGTCGTTGCCGGCGTTGCCCTGGGAGCCGCGGCGCTTGGTGCGGCCGCCGTCGCTGTTCGTGCTGCCTGTCTGCAGGTTGCGCGAACCCGCAATGGGTTGGCGCGTGTGAAACGCGTGCACGATGGGGACGGCGATGAGATTCGCGTGTTGGTGCAAGGCGGCGTCTACCAAAGCGCAAGCTACGTTGGTGAGCGTTGGGCGGAGCCCGTCTTTGCGTACTATCGTGCGTTTGACGACGTGTTTGAGTCCGAGGATGCGATGCACGATGCTTATGGTCACGGCATCAACCGCATGCTTGTGCTGGGTGGCGGCGGGTTTGCCTATCCTAAGTTCGCGCTGATGTCGCACGAGGGCTTGCGTATGGACGTCATCGAGTATGACGGAGAGATTACGCGTCTGGCACGTCGCTGGTTCTACCTGGACGAGCTGGAGCGTACGGTGGGCGACCGCCTGCGGGTGATTACCGCTGAGGCTCGCTCGTATCTGGGTGTGACGAGTGTGGGCCATCGTCGCTACGACGTGGTCGTGAGCGATTGCTTTGGCGGTGCCGAGCCCGTACGCGAGCTGGCGACCGTTGAGGCGCTGCGTCTAGTGCGGGGCAGCCTGAATGCCGGTGGCGTCTACGTGGCCAATATCGTGAGTGCAAACGAGGGGAGCGATGTGACGTTCCTGCGCGACTGTGCCGCCACGGCGCTTGAGGTGTTCGACCATGCTTGGGTGGTCCCATGTGGCGATGCAGAGTTCGGCGGCGAGGAGAATTATCTGCTCATCGCCAGCGACGGTGACTATGTCTTTGCCGAAGCTGTGCCCTTCGACACCGACTTCCTCGGCACCGTCCTTCACGACAAGTAAGTCTCCCCGTCCCAAAAAAGACTGGTCTTAGGCGTGGTCGCGCCAGCTGAGGACGCGCTGCTTCATACCCTCGATGTCGAGCACGCCTTCGGCGAAGCCTTTGCGTACGAGCTCCTCGGGAACGTACTCGTCGTAGCGATCAAAATAAGGCACCTCGCCGGGATAGACGAGCTCGATGGGATCGAAGTCCTTCTCGGCCTCGGCGGCGAGCACCTCAAAGAACGTCTCCTCGTCGGCCTTCATCTTAAACTGCATAAAGTATGGACGCGACGGATCGAGCCCGCGAAGGCCCAGCTCCGCGGCGCATTTAATCTTGAGCATGCGCTCGAGTGCCAAAAAGGCGTAGCTGCCCAACCAGGGGAAGAGCACCCAGGTATCGCCGCCCAGGTTGATGAGCGGCTTGGTTCCCGCACCCGAAATATCGGCCGTATGACGAGCCTGCGCTAAGCGGGCCCGTGCGTTACCCATGAGGTACGGATATGTCGCGTGCTCGTTGAGCGCCTTGCGCATGCGCTCGAGTACGTGTGTATTGATGTCGCCGGGGCAGTCGCCAAAGTAGGCCGGCACCCGGCCCTTGACCTGCGTGGCAAAGACGGTGTGGCGCTTCCAGTCCACTTCCTCGACAATCCAGCAGTGTCCGGCGATGGCGATGCGCTCACCGGGCGGTGGCGGATTGACGATCGTGCCCAACTCGGCCGACTCGCTGCGAACGGTGAACTCCTCGTTTTCCTGGAATACGGCGTAGAACTTAAAGTTGTTAATGATGCGCTCGCCCGCGAGACCCACGATGAGCCCACCGCCCTCGGTGACCTGGATATGGTCGATCTTGATGAGGTGGCGCAGCAGTATGCGATAGTCATCGGCCGAGATGCGATGGAAATAGCTGAGTGTGAGCACGCGCTGGGCAAGTTCGGCCGGCGTGAGCTCTCCGGTGCTGGCGAGGGTCGACATGGTCTGGTGGTAGAGCAGACTGTAGGGGAGTCGATCGAGCTCGGGCGGCTCGACCCACTTTTCCTCGCGATAGAGTTGTACGAGCGCGATGCCCTGCAGGAGCTTCCACGGAATGGTCTCGGGCATCATCGTGCGCGGCTCGGGCTCTTCCTCGCGCATGACGAACCACATCTCGGGCGGAAGATCGCGGCGTCCCGTGCGGCCCATTCGCTGCAAAAAGGAGCTGACGGTAAACGGTGCATCGATCTGGAACGCGCGCTCCAGGCGGCCGATATCGATGCCAAGCTCAAGCGTAGAGGTGGTGACGGTCGTCTGTGCCTGTTCCTCGTCGCGCATAAGCTCTTCTGCCGTCTCTCGCAACGATGCCGAAAGATTGCCGTGATGGATGAGGAAACGGTCGGGCTCGTGTCGGCTCTCGCAGTAGCTGCGCAGCATGGAGCATACGGCCTCTGCCTCCTCGCGCGAGTTGGCAAAGACCAGGCACTTGCGGCCGCGCGTGTGCTCAAAGATATAGCCCATGCCGGGGTCGGCGTTGTCTGGTGCTGTGTCGGTGGGGTTGAGTAATGCCTGTTCGGGTGCTCGGGGGATGTCGACTTCGCCCTCGGGGGCCGAGGAAGCGCGACTGTCCTTGGGGGCAGCCTTGCCCCGTGCCTGCTCGCGACGTTGGCGGCGTTCCTCCTGTGTGAGTTGTCCGCTATGGCGCATGTCTTGTCCGGATGCGGGCAGTGCCGCGGGTGCTGCTGCCTCAATGCGCTCGCACGCAAGCACTTCGGCCTCTTGAGGACCCATGCTCTCGAATCCTCGCTGCTGCGCTTGGGGACCCGAGTTGTAGAAGTGCTCCATGGAGATACGCCACACGCGGCGCGGCTCCTCAAAGCGGGGGATGACGCAGTTGCGTCCCGTCCCCTGCGACAGGAAGGCGCCCGTGCGTTCCGGGTCCCCGATGGTGGCCGAAAGGCCGATGCGCCTGGGCCGCACGCCCGCCATGCGCGAAAGACGCTCGATAAGGCAGAGCGTCTGCCCGCCACGGTCGCCGCGCATGAGCGAGTGGACCTCGTCGATG
The DNA here is from genome assembly GCA_958407085.1 of uncultured Collinsella sp. Classification (GTDB taxonomy): domain Bacteria; phylum Actinomycetota; class Coriobacteriia; order Coriobacteriales; family Coriobacteriaceae; genus Collinsella. The sequence goes on from CATYHY010000058.1 coordinate 3,505, forward strand.
AGCACATAGCGCAGGTCGCAGAACATACGCGGGATTGCCATGTGCTTGTGGATCAGGAGTGCCTCGAGTGATTCGGGCGTAATCTGTAGGATACCGCTCGGCTTTTTGATGAGCTTTGCCTTGTGCGACTGCGAGACATCGCCGTGCCAGTGCCAGACGGGGATATCGGCCTCTTCGCACAGATCGTTGAGGCGAACGAACTGGTCGTTGATGAGTGCCTTGAGGGGGCCAATATAGAGGGCGCCAACGCTTGCGGGCGGGTTCTCCCAAAACTCGGTCAGGATGGGAAAGAAGGCCGCTTCGGTTTTGCCGGAAGCCGTGGATGCCGTCAGGAGCACATTGTCTTGCGTGTTAAAGATGGCATCTGCTGCCGCAACCTGGATAGAGCGCAGGCTCTCCCAATCGTGGGAGTAGATGAAGTCTTGGATAAACGGGGCGTATCGGTCAAAGGCGTTCACGGGACCTCCTCTCATCAACGGGTTGATCAACGCAACGGGCAACGGCTCGATATCTTGCAACATCGGCGTTTGCCCAGATAAAACCTGCCAAAATAAACCTGTCCCTTTTTGGCAGGTTAGATGGTGAATTCGGCGAAGTTGCGGTCGCCGTCTGCGGTGCCGGTGTCGCCTGTTGCGGCTGCCGGTGCCAACGCGTCGCCGCCGACGCTTTGCAGCAACTCAGCCACGTTTGCATCGGGGTTCTGGCACAGGATATCGAGCAGCTCGATAAAGTCACGGATGACCTCACGCGGCGTCAAGTGCGTATCGGCTCCCACGCGGCCAAACTCAATCTTGAGAAAGTCTACCAAGTCGTTCTCGGTAAGCGTGGGCGTCCAGCCAAAGTATCCGGCATGGATCTGCATGAGTTTTTCGATCAGCACCAGCAACTCCTCGTAGGTGAGTGGCTGCAGGCGGATGATGGGCGCGAGCATGTCCTTAAGGTCCTCGCGTGCAAAGCGGCCCTGAGCGAGTCGACTTCGCAGGGCCTCGTAGGAGAACACGCCACGGCGGCGGTCTTCGATGGAGGTTGGCGTGCCGCCCATGATCATGCCCAGGTACTGCGCCTTGCCCTGGAGCGTGTCGTTGTACATGGTCAGGATCTTCTCGTAGTTGTATTGGCGTGTGATGGCGTTGGGAATCTTATACAGATTCACGAGCTCGTCGATGAGCACCAGCATGCCCTTGTAGCCGCTGCAGACCAAAAAGCGCGCAATGAGCTTAACGTAGTCGTACCAGTCGTCATCGCTGATGATGGTCGAGGAGCCCAGCTCGGCGCGTGCCTCACTCTTGGTGCGGTACTCGCCGCGAATCCATTTGGTCGCGCGGCTCATAGCTTCTTCGTCGCCCTCGGATACGGCCGCGCGGTAGCGGCGGAGCATGCGGGCGAAGTCGAAGCCGTGGACCATTTCCTCGAGTGGGGCCAGTTGGGCATTGACGGCAGACTCGTCGGCGTCGGCACACGAGGCGACCCAGCGATCCAGGATAAGGTTGAGCGCACCGCCCTCGGGGCGCGTCTTGGTCGATATGTTGCGGATGAGCTCACGGTAGGTGGCAAGGCCCTGTCCCTGGCCGCCCTGCAGACGGCGCTCAGGGGATAGGTCGGCATCGGCCACGACGAATCCCTCGCCCATGGCGTGCGTGCGGATCGTCTGGAGCAAAAAGCTCTTGCCGGCGCCGTAGCGACCGACTAGGAAACGGAAGCTTGCGCCGCCATCGGCGATGAGGCTCAGGTCGGTGAGCAGAGCACGGATCTCGACCTCGCGCCCCACGGTGATATAGGGAAGGCCGATGCGCGGGACCACGCCGCCCTTGAGCGAGTTGAGAATGACGGCGGCGACGCGCTTGGGCACGCGGGGTGCTGCGGATGCGGTATCACTCATGGTCTAGGTATCCTCTCACGTCTGCTTCGTAGTCCTCGATAATCTGCGGTCCCGCTGAGCCAAATTCAATAACGGTGTCGCCCACCAGGTCAAAGAGCGCTTCGTTGATGCTATCGACGAGCATGTCCTCACTCTTGCCCGACTGTGCCACCGCCAATGTGGCCTGCGCCGTGTTCCGTTCGAGGAGCGCGCGAAGGAAGGCATCTGCGGCGGGCGCGAGTTTGTTCGCAGCTTCGGCAGACGTGGGCGTTACGGGTGCGGGCGCAGACACGAGGAGCGGTGCCACGACGCCGAAGTCTTCGGTGGAGACAGTCGGCTCGTCGGGTTCGTCTTGCCGTACGGTCATCTCGCAAGGTTCGGCAGTCATGCCAGGCGCAGGCTCGGTGTTCGGTTGCTCGATAAGCGTCGCCTCGGCTTCCACAGGCACATCGTCCTCGCGCTCCTCATCAATCAAAAGCGCCTCACGCGTTTGTGCGGCGGCACTCCGGATATGCCCCAGCTGGCTCAGATCGATATCGATCTTGACGGGCTGATGCGCGGCATCCCATGAAAGCCATGCCGTGATCTCGTCATCGATAATCTTAGCCAGATATTTGGGGACCTTCTCTTCCTTAAGGGGATGGCCGGGATCCAGTGCCAAGCGCAGGCGCTGATCACAAGCGCGCATCATCTCACCGAGCTTGCTGCTTTTTTGCCTGCTGCCGTGGATGCGCATGCATTCCCAAAAGCCATTTTGACAGCGGTAGATGTGAATGGGGTCCAGGCGATATTCGCAGTCCTCGTGGCGCTCGGGCGCAAAGAACACGGCCGAGGCAAACATGGTGTAGGGCATGGCCGTCTCCTCCCCAAACAAGCTCGCTACGATGCCAGTCTTTCGGTGCGTGTCATAGTAGCGCGCCATACGGACATATACGGCGCATGCCACGTGGCGCAGGTCGCGATGGTGGGAACGGTCGAGCCGTGAGTTATTCAGGTTGTACGTCGAGAGTGCGTCGATGGCGGCCATGAGCCGCTCCTCATGCGCCTCATCGGGCGGAAGGGGAAGCGTGGGCTCGGAGGTTTTGCGACGCGCAGGCGGCAGGTCCGACGGTGCCGGCGCGGGCACGAGGTCTCGCGCTGCGCGGCGCAGCTCGATGAGGGCGTTGTCGAATGCGACGGTTTTAGAGTCGCGAAGCAGCTTGGGATCGAGCTCATGGAACACGGCGTAGTCCTGCAGCCACACGCGTGCGAACCGGTCGATGCCGGGTTCAAAGGCGCGATAGGCATCCCAAAATGCCTTGATCTTGTCATAGCCGTCACGCGGATTGTCGACGCCAATGCCGCAGATCAATTCGTAAAGATAAAGAAAAGCAAACGAGGTCGATGTCTCCTCGATATTGCCGCGGCGCACTTGGGCACGCCAGGTAAAGTAGCCGCGCAACTGTCGATCGCTCATGGCATTGTAGGTGGGAAAGTACGACTTAAAGGTGCCGTTGTAGGGGCAATCGTCCTCGAAGTCGGTCATCAGCAGGCCTTGGCGGTAAAAGAGCTCCGCCTCCGATAGCCAACGTCCCGCGCCGCCTTTGGGATCCTCTTGCCAGCGTGATATCTCGCGCATCTTGCGGTATTGGTCGGGGAGGAAGTTCTGCATCTGACGACCGGTCTTGAGAATCGGCTCGTCAGCATAGATTTCGTTTGAGAAGCGGGCGGACTGATGGGTCCGGGCTTCGGCCATAATGCGCTCGATGAGCATCTTGACGTCCTGGTCGGCCACCGCTCCTCCTCTCGAACGCAGCTACGGTGACCTCATATCATAGCACAGCATCAAACAGATGTTCGAGATACCGCTGCGTAGATAGATTTAGAACAGGAGGGCGTAGATGACGGCGATGACGACGGAGGGGAGCATGTTGGCCGTGCGGAAGGTCTGAGGCCGAATAAGGTTAACGCCGACGCAGAAGATGAGCATGGAGCCCACAAGCGAAAGGCTGTCGAGGGCTGCGGTGGTCATGATGGGGGAGAGTGTGCCGGCAAAAAGCGTGATCGTGCCCTGGAATACGGCAACGGGCAGGGCCGAGAAGATGCAGCCGCGGCCAAGCGAGGCCGTCATGGTGCAGACGATGATGCAGTCCAGCGCGCCCTTCAGGGCAAGCGTGGACCAGTCGCCGAGCAGACCGTCCTGAATCGATCCTACGATGGCCATGGCGCCGATACACACGGTGAGCGATGCCGAGACAAAGGCGTTGGTGAACTCGTTGTCACCCTCGCTGCCGGTTTTGCGCTTGAGCCATTCGCCGAGGTTCTCGATGGCGGCTTCCAGGTTGATGGCCTCGCCGATGAGTGAGCCGAGGGCAAATGAGACGATAAGCATGGTGGTGCCGGTGGTCGCCAACGCCTCTCCATCGATAACGAGCATCTTTTGCATGGTGCCGCCCAGGCCGATAAACAGAACGCACAACCCCGACGCCTTCATGAGCGTGTCTTGGATGCGGGGCGTAATGAACCGCCCACCCATGAGGCCAAGCAGACCGCCCGAGATCAAAAGCGCGACGTTGATGATCGTTCCTAAACCCGGCATGAACCCTCCTGTA
>CATYHY010000059.1 GCA_958407085.1 uncultured Collinsella sp.
CTGCCTGCCAGGTGCTGCCGAGCGAGGGCCGTCCCGTCGACCCCGAGCTTTCGCGTGCCCGTCTGGCCGCTTGCGATGCCGTCCGCGTGACGCTCGCCCTGGTGCTCACCCTTGTTGGTGTCTCCGCTCCCGAGCAGATGTAATCTGCGAGTCATTTGACCGCGCAAGTTTGGTTTAACTGAGCCTTGAAAGCCCGATCTCCCACGGAGGTCGGGCTTTTTGCAAACGCCGACGTATTGACGAATTTGGAACTGCTGGAAATACGAAACTATGCCGGTTTACTACGATGAAATGAGAAATTCCAACCACGCCGGCTTTTCGCAAAAAAGTGCAAGGCATCTACCTGCGGTTTTCGTTCAAAAAGTTTCGGAGCGGTCGCGGTTGAGCGATTCATCGTAGTAAACCGCCATAGTTTTGGCGGAGGCAGTCAGATTTGTGGGTGTTAAACCAAAAAGTGCCCCTTTTGACTAGTCGTTTAAGAGCGTTCCCAATGACTAAGTTGCAGGTGGTTGCGGTTGTGTTACACTAACGCTGCGTATATGACGCAATCATCTCGATACAGATCAATGATGTCCGTCGGTATTTGACGGAACTAGACTGTTTAGCCGCCCTGAAGGTTTATGCAGGGAGCATGTGATCACAGGGCTTGAAAAGAAAGTTGAGCAAACACTGTGTCTGATCAACAGCAAGAAAACGAAATAACGACGACGCAAGCCGCTCCCGCTGCACCGGTTGCGTCGGACCAGGTCGCGGCGCCCGCGCAAACCTCGGCTCCTGAGACGCCTAAGGCTGCAACGGCTGAGAAGGCCGTGCCTGCAACTGGTGAGGAGGCTGCTCCGGCAAAGCCCAAGCGTACGCGCCGCACGGTCAAGCCTGCTGCTGACGGCGAGGAGGTCACCAAGCCCAAGCGCCGTACCACGCGCACGACGCGCGCCAAGCGCACCGTTGCAGCTGACTCCTCGGCGCCGATTTCCGATGAGGTCGCGCAGGCACGTGCGTTGGCGCAGATTAGCGAGGCTCAGGTGGTGCGCGCCCGCCGTCGTGCTGCCGAGCGCGAGGCCGCGGCTCTGACCGAGCTTGCAGCTCCGTCTGTGCCCGAGACACCTGCCGCCACCGAGACCCCTGTCGCCGACCAGCCGACCGAGAAGCCGGTACCGCGCACACGCCGTCGCACGGCTGCTAAGGCCGAGCAGGTTGCCGATCAGGTAACCCCCGAGCTCACTGAGGCTTCGGTCCGTTCCGTGGCAGGGGAGGGCACATCGCCTGTTGAGCCCGCTGCGTCTGTCGAGGCCAGCGAAGTTCCCGTTGTCGATCCGGCTTTGCGCCCGCACCGTCGCGGTCGCAAGCCCAAGGCCTTCGTCGAGGCAGAGAAGGCCGCAGCCGCAGCTGCAGCCGCTCGGGATGCTGCGGCGACCGCCGAGTCTGCAACCGCTGCCGATGCACCCGTCCAGGATGCTACGACTTCCGAGGCCGCTCCCGCCGATGCCGAGCCCGCCGACGTCCGTCCCGGTCGCAGCCGTCGCACTGCTGCTAAGCGCACGTCTAAGACTAAGGCTGCCAAGAAGGGTACGTCCGAGGATTCCGCCGAGACAACCGCCGATGCATCGACTGATGCCGCCGAGCCCCAAGACGTCGAACGGCCTGCGTCCGAGGAGCCCAAGCGCGGTCGTAAGAAGTCCGCTAAGGCCAAGGCCGCCGAGCAGCAGGCTGATGTCGAAGCGCAGGTCGATTCCGGCGCCGAGGCCAATGACGCCGCTGCGGCCAATGTTGACGCCGCCGCAACCGAGGGTGCCGCGCCCGCCGAGGGCGAAGACGGCGCTCGCCCCAACCGTCGCCAGCACAAGCGCAATGACGACCGCAGCGACCGCAAGGACGACCGTAACAACGACCGCCGCAACCGTCAGCGCGATCGCAAGCAGCGCAATAAGGAGCGTAATGCCGCCCCCACCGAGCCCACGCTTTCGCGCGAGGAGCTCGCGGCCATGAAGGTCGCCGAGCTGCGCGAGAAGGCCAAGGAGTTCGAGATCGAGACGACCGGCAAGAAGAAGGCCGAGCTCGTCGAGGAGATCTACACCACCGCCGCAAAGGCCGAGGGTTTCCGCGATATCAAGGGCATTCTGCAGATTCGCCCGGACAGCTCCGGCATCATCCACGCCCATGGCTACATGAAGTCCAACGACGACGCCTTCGTCCCCGCCTACCTCATTCGCTCTGCGCGTCTGCGCACGGGCGACGTCATCGAGGGCTCGCTTCGTCCTTCGCGCGGCGGCGACAAGCGCGCCGGCCTCGCCAAAATCACGACCGTCAACGGTCTGGATCCCGAGCAGATTCGCAACCGCCCCAAGTTCGGCGACCTCACCCCGGTCTATCCTAACGAGCCGCTGCGCATGGAGCACGGCAAGGACTCCATTACCGGTCGCGCCATCGACATCGTGTCGCCGATCGGCAAGGGTCAGCGTGGCCTGATCGTGTCCCCGCCCAAGGCCGGCAAGACCACGATCCTCAAGAAGATCTGCCAGTCTATCTCGATTAACAATCCCGAGGTGCACCTCATCTGCCTGCTCGTCGACGAGCGCCCCGAAGAGGTCACCGATATGCAGCGTTCCATCAAGGGCGAGGTTGTTGCGTCGACCTTCGATATGCCCGCCGAAAACCACACTCGCGTGGCAGAGCTCGTCATCGAGCGCGCCAAGCGCATCGTGGAGCTGGGCGGCGATGTCGTGGTGGTGCTCGACTCCATCACGCGTCTTGCCCGTGCCTACAACTTGGCGGCGCCCGCCTCAGGTCGCATCCTTTCGGGTGGCGTCGATTCGGCGGCACTGTATCCGCCCAAGCGCTTCCTGGGCGCAGCCCGCAATATCGAGAACGGTGGCTCGCTCACCATCCTGGCCTCTGCCCTCATCGACACCGGTTCCAAGATGGACGAGGTCATCTTTGAGGAGTTCAAGGGCACCGGCAACATGGAGCTCAAGCTCGACCGCGACCTGGCCGACCGCCGCATCTTCCCGGCTATCGACCCCGTTGCCTCCGGTACGCGTAATGAGGACCTGTTGGTCGACGAGCAGATGCGTCCGTTTGTCTTTGGCCTGCGTCGCATTCTTGCCGGCATGAACAACACCGAGCGCGCAGCCGCGTCGTTTATCAAGGGTCTTAAGGGCACCAACACCAACCAGGAGTTCCTGGTGCGTTCGGCCAAAAAACACAGCGACTACGAGCAGACGTTCTAGGTTGTCATCCACACGCGGCGATAGCCATCAATGCAATAAAGGGTCGGGGCTTTGAGCCTCGGCCCTTTTCTATATCGCCGCTCCGCGCTTTTTTGACCATAAGACTGGCAAGCAGCAGGTTTCCCGTTTCAATCCGACATCGTCGCTTGCAATCGACGGGGCGGTTTCGCATAATAGCTTTTAAGCTTCGCGACGGAAAACGCAGATGAAACGAACCATATACCGTTGCTTTGGGGCATAGCCCCGCTTCATCTTCTCTCGCGCAGCCAACTGAATGATGCGATTTGGGTGCTGGAAGATGGGGAGAGCTCATGGCTTCTTCTGATGCAACACAACGAGCAGTCCTTGCCGGACTTTCGTGCGGGATCGGCCTTGCCGCTCCCGTGGTTATGTATGCCGCGACGCTGCCGTTTTCGTCGGTGAATGAGACGGTCGTGGCGGGTGCGGTTCCCTTCGCCGTGGGCGCGGTGGCGGGCGTGGGTATCTATGCCGCCTCGCTGGGTATCTCCGAGTACCGTGCGCAGCGTGAAGAGCGTCTGTTCCAGCCCGATGCCATGGGCGGTGCCGCCAATCTCAATCAGCATCAAAGCGAGTTCAAGACCGCCTCGATTCCAGCCCAGCAGCAGGATGCGACTCCTTACGCTGCGGCTTCTGCTTCTCAGGCTCAGTCGGAGCAGTCTACCTCGGCATTCCTTTCCGGCCTGACTGGTGCGTTCCAGCGCCGTCATGCCGATGATGGTGTCCCTACCATCGCTCGAGCCGCAGATGCTATGGACGAGGACGAGGCTTGGTCCATGATCGACAGTATGCTCGACGACGATTCGCCGGTGAGCTGCGACCCTGCACACTCGCGCGACGTCTATCAAGTCGCCATCGACGAGCTCACCAACGGCGGGCAGACCGGCTCCTTCAATCGCGACGACATCGCCGCCGCGGCGCGTGCCGTATCGGGCTCCCAGGCCGCCCCTGCGGGCAGCACTGCGGCTTTCGTGGCGCTCGTCGCCAACGCGGCAGCCAATAACGCCTACAGCGCTACCTCGGCGGACGCGAACGCTTCTGCCGACAATTCGTACGTTGATGAAGCCATGACTGCGGACGAGGAGGCCGTTGCCGCCCGCCGTGCCGCCGAAAGCTCGCTGTGGGGCGCTCCTGCCCAGCAGCAGGCGGCTGAGGCTGCGCCGTACAATGCAAACCTCGCCAGCATGCCTATCATCTCCGGTGCCGCGGACATCGATCTCGATGACCTCGATGAGCCTGCAGCCATCACCGCATCGATTGATGCCCAAGATCGCATCGACACCGGCGACCTTCCGGACGCCTCGCTCGAGGTTGATGTCCCCATGGCTGATTACTCGGGCCACGAGGACATATGGGCCGCCGCCACCGCGATTCTGGATGAGATTGACGAGCCTGCTCCTGTTGCAGCCCCCGTTCCCGTCGCTGCCCCTCAGCCTGCTGCCCCCGCCTATGTCGGCCGTCACAGCGCTGTGTCCCCCGATGATACCGCCCGTATCTCGCGTGAGAGCATCGAGCGGGCCGAGGCTATTGCCGCCGGCATTATGGAAAACCGTCGTCACGAGCGCGTCAACCAGATCCTCGAGGAAGAGATCGAGCGCCTGCAGTCCTCAACCGCCAAGCGTACGGGCCGTGCCTATCTGAGCGTTATCGAGGGCGGTACCGCCAGCTTCGCGCCGCTCCGCGCGGAGGCATAGCTTCTGCATGGCTAAGATCAATCGAAAATGGGCGGTCGTGACCTGCCTGATGGCGCTCTTGATCTGGGGCAATTCGCTGGTTCCCGGCTCGGGGTCGGGTTCACTGAGCCTAACGGTTATGGGAGCTATCCGCGGTTTCCTGCACGGCGTGGGACTTCCATATGAATGGGTGACCAACTTTGTTGTTCGCAAGTGCGCGCATTTTACCGAGTATATGGTGCTCGGCATCTTGGCAACGCACGCCTTTGATTTTGAGGGCCGGCGCACCTTTGACGTGCTGCTGCCCACGGCGGTGTTCCTGCTGCTGATTCCTTCGATCGACGAGACGATTCAGCTCTTTGTGCCGGGACGCGCCGGCATGATCACCGATGTGATGATCGACTGCTGTGGAGCGGCAACGGGCGTTGTGCTCCGATATCTCTTACGGTCGCTGATGTGCGCCAAAAAAGCCGCCTAGGACGTATTGTTTGGTCCTAGGCGGCCTTTTTTAAGGGCTTATATGAGGCGTGGTGGCGTCGTTCCGTAGATCGGATTTGCCGGGCGCGCCACGCCCTGTGGGTGCGTCTGCTACTGAAGCGCCTGTGCGCCCAGGGCCAGGCAACCCATGATGCCCTGCTTGCCCTCGAGGCTGTTGTTGACAATGTAGGTGTCGATATCGTTGACCTCGGGCGTGACGATGTAGCCGTTGAGCATTTCGGCGCACTTTTTGCGGGCGAGCGGCACGATGGGGGTGTGGTCGGCAACGCCGCCGCCGATGATGATCTTCTGCGGGGCATAGCACAGCGTGTAGGTCATGAGTGCCTGTGCCAGATAGCCCGCGAGCAGATCCATGGCCTCCGGGTCATCGGCCATGTCTCCGGCGCTCTTGCCATCCCAGCGCTTTTTAACGCCGGGGCCGGCAATGAGGCCCTCTAGGCAGTTGTCGTGGAAGGGGCAGGCGCTGTGCTCGCCAATGGTGTCGCGCGGGTCGCGCGTGACCAGGATGTGGCCAGCCTCGGGATGCATCATGCCGTGCACGAGCTTACCGCCCGAGAGCACGCCGGCGCCCACGCCGGTGCCGATGGTCAGATACACAACGTCAGTGAGGCCCTGGGCGCAACCAAAGGTGACCTCGCCCAGGCAGGCGACGTTGACGTCGGTGTCGTAGCCGCAGGGAATATTGAGCTCGTTTTGGATGGTGCCCAGCAGATCAAAGTAGCGCCATGCCGTTTTGGGCGTCTCCAGGATCTTGCCGTATTGGGGCGAGGCAGGGTTGACTGCGGTGGGGCCAAAGGCGCCGATGCCCAGCGCGGCGATGCCCTTGTCGGCAAACCATGCGTTGACGGCCTCAACGGTCTCCTGCGGGGTCGTGGTCGCGATCTGCTCGCGCTCCAGGACCGTACCGTCTGCATAGCCCGTGGCGCAGACCATCTTGGTGCCGCCGGCCTCGAGCGCTCCGATAAGCTGCTGTTCTGCCATAGTATTCCTCTCTGGGACGAGTTGCTCCGTGACTAAAGTATAGAGCTCTAAACCATTTAAGAAAGCGCTATAGAAAGAAGCCTCGCAACGCGGCGGGCGGTGCGAGGCTTCTTTGGTTGCTTTAGTTGCCGGGCCGTCCTTACCCGCGCGGCTTGATTTTATCACGTAGCGACTTGAGGTTCTCCAGCGCCGCGTTAAGCGTCTCGTCTCGCTTGGCAAAGTGGAAACGAATCAGATGGTTGACGGGCTCGCGGAAGAAGCTCGAGCCGGGCACGGCGCCCACGCCCACCTTGGATGCGAGGTCCTCGCAGAATTCGAGGTCGCTGTCATAGCCAAACTCAGAGATGTCCATCATGACGTAGTAGGCGCCCTGCGGCACGTTATGCTCAAGACCGATGCTATCGAGCCCCTGGCAGAACAGGTCGCGTTTGGCGGTGTAGAGGTCGAGGACCTCATCGTAATAGCTGTCGTCGAAGTTGAGGGCGGTGACAACGGCTTCCTGCAGGGGAGCGGCGGCACCCACGGTGAGAAAGTCGTGGACCTTCTTGATACGCTCGGTGATCTGGGCCGGGGCGATGGTGTAGCCCAAGCGCCAACCGGTGATGGAGTACGTCTTGGACAGCGAGCTGCAGCTGATGGTTCGCTCGAACATGCCGGGCAGCGTGGCCATATAGACGTGCTCGTGGGGCGCATAGACGATGTGCTCGTATACCTCGTCGGTAATGCAGTAGGCGTCGTACTTTTTGCAGAGGTCGGCGATGAAGGTGAGCTCCTCGCGCGTAAAGACCTTGCCGCAAGGGTTGGAAGGGTTGCACAGGACGATGGCCTTGGGGTCGTTGTCGCGGAAGGCTGCCTCGAGCGTCTCGCGGTCAAAGTCGAATGTGGGCGGGTTGAGCGGCACATAGATGGGCTCGGCACCCGAGAGAATGGTGTCAGCGCCGTAGTTCTCGTAGAACGGCGAGAAGATGACGACCTTGTCTCCGGGGTTTGTGACCGTCATCATGGCGGCCATCATGGCCTCAGTTGAGCCGCAGGTGATCACGATGTTCTCATTGGGGTTGATCGGCATGCCCATAAAATGCTCCTGCTTGGCAGCAAGCGCCTCGCGCATGGCCAGGGAGCCCCAGGTGATGGAGTACTGATGGTAGAGCGGCTTGGGGTCGGTGGCGATGGTGCCCAGGCTATTGAGCAGCTGCGCCGGAGGATCGAAGTCAGGGAAGCCCTGCGAGAGGTTGACGGCGCCGTACTTATTGGAGATGCGCGTCATGCGGCGGATGACCGAATCGGTAAATGTCGCCGTGCGGTTGGAGAGTTCTTTCATGCTTGTCCTTTCGAGCATTTGCAGTGGGGCAAGTTTACTCCTATGAAACCGGTGGGAAATGCTCGAAATGGATCCGAAAAACTCTTTTCAAAATTCTTGAAAATTGGGGGTTGCATCACGTGGCGTTCCTTGCAATAATAGTCGAGCGCGAAGCGCATAGGACACGGTGGGTGTAGCTCAGTTGGCTAGAGCGACGGGTTGTGGTCCCGTAGG
>CATYHY010000060.1 GCA_958407085.1 uncultured Collinsella sp.
CAGAAGCAGAGATGGAGGCCGGAGCAGCGGCAGCCGCGGGCTCAGCCTTCTTCTTGAACATATCAAACAGACCCATACGTTTTCTCCTCTTGATTAAGCGCAACGTTGTGCGCATGCCTACGGTAATTATAGTGCCAAATGGTTCAAATGCTAAGGTGGGGACTCGAATCGCAAGCCCTTCCCGGTAGTGCTCGTGGGATGAGCATCTCCTTTGCATCGCGGTTCGATAAGCCGAGTATCGCCCACGCGCGGGACGGGCAGAAGCGGGCACGCCAAACCCGATACTTCTTTTCGCAGCGGCACCCCGCCGCCACCCCGCTCCTGGCACCTCCTGATACCTACCGAAACGTGCCAAAATAAACCCGTCCCTTTTTGGTAGGTTTGGCGAGTGTGGATTTTCGGACGCTTAACTAACGAGCGTGGATAATCTCCCACTTTGACTTTGAGGCCGTCACCGAGCCAAAAACGGGAGATTATCCACGTTCATTTTGGATGACCCCCCCTGTACCAAGCCGAGCTCCATGGTCAAGTAATAACGACTTCTCATCATTAGATTGTTTATATCAATTCTAATAACTATTTAATCATTAAACTCGTTATTAGAATTGATATGATTAGCCTAATAACGAGTTTCCGGCACTAAAGATATGGAGGGCGCGATGCAAATCGAGGAGAACGGCCAGGGAACGCTCCGCAATAATCTATCGGGGAAATTGGCTTACTATTCGTTTTTTCCAACGCCCTTGCAATCATTGAGGCAGCTAAACCTCACCGAGGAAACCTATCGCACGCTTTCCGCATGCTCACGAAAGCTTGGAGAGCTTGAAGGCATGCTCTACTTTGTTCCCAACGCCGATATGTATCTGACAATGTACGTGCGCAAAGAAGCACTCCTTTCTTCGCAAATTGAGGGAACCCAGTGCACGTTTGACGACCTACTTAGTCCATCACAAACACAACTCCATCATAAAGATGTCGCAGACGTCGTGAATTACGTCCGTGCTGTCGACCGCGGCGTAGAACTGCTCAAAAAGATGCCCTTGTGCACGAGACTTCTTAGGCAAGTTCATGCGGTCCTGCTGGACGGAGTGCGCGGAACGGAGAAGAATCCAGGCGAGCTGCGCTCCTCACAAAACTGGATTGGCCCCTCAGGCTGCACCATTGCAACCGCATCGTTTGTCCCTCCAAACATTGAAGATTTGAGTAACACGCTCCAGGACCTCGAACGCTTTATCAATGAGCCTCAAGTCGAAATGGATCCGATTGTGCGGGCGGCGCTCGTCCATTACCAATTTGAAACTGCCCATCCATTCCTAGACGGAAACGGTCGCCTGGGCAGGCTTCTCATTACACTTATGCTCATCAATGATGGCGTTCTTCATTCTTGCTTGTTCTATCCATCGTTCCAGTTCAAGAAAAACCGAAGCGAGTACTACCGGCAACTCACATCCGTAAGGGAGAGAGGCACTTACGAGGAATGGATAGAGTTTTTCTGCAACAGTCTTCTCGAGAGTGCGAAGGACTCGGTAGGGTCTTTAAAAAACCTTGTTGACCTCCATAACCGTTCCACAGCAACCATTACCGAAAATCTCGGAAGGACTGCTGCAAACGGGCAAAGGCTGTTGGGCATTCTTGAAGAGCACCCCATCGTCGACACCGCATTCATCGCTGCCCAACTCGATATCGGCAGGAGTACCGCGAGCTCGCTCGTCAAATCATTTGAAGAATTGGGTATCCTCCGTCCGCTCGACGAGTCAAGACAGAGATACCGGCAGTACGGGTATGAAGAGTATCTTTCGATTCTCAGGGAAGACGCCGAGCCGATTAGATAGGCATCGCAGCCCAGGCAAATTAAAGCGAGCGTGGATAATCTCCCACTTTGAGCCTGCACACAGGCCAAAAACGGGAGATTATCCACGCTCATTCCTGAGTAGTCATTTATGAACGTCCCCAATGACTAGTCCGGCAACGCCGATGTTTCGGCAACGACAGCGAGCGGGTCGCATTTGTGACAAGGTGACGTGAAACGAAAGGGCGCTGACCTTCTGGTCGCGCCCTTGAAGTTGAACGTCAGATTGTCCAAATGCGGCCCGCGCAGCGTCGAGCAGTTACGGCGTTTGGTAAAACGCCGTAACTAACGTGCTCCGTACTGCTCGTAGTAGGCGTCGATGGCGGCCTTGAGCTCGTCATCGATGACGACCTTGCCATCGATCTCGTGGTTGTAGAGGGTCTCGACGACCTCGGCCATGGAAACGATGCTCGCGACGGGGAAACCGTACTTGGCCTCGATCTCCTTCTGCGCGGTGGTCACGCCGCCCTTGCCGACCTCCATGCGGTTGAGGGACACGATCAGGCCCTTGATTTCGACGTCGGCAGCAGCCTTAACCTTGGGATAGGTCTCGTCGATGGACTTGCCGCTGGTGGTGACATCCTCGACCATGACCACGCGGTCGCCGTCCTTGGGCTCATAGCCCAGCAGGTTGCCCTTATCGGCACCGTGGTCCTTGGCCTCCTTGCGGTCGCAGCAGTACTTGACCTCCTTGCCGTACAGCTCGTGGTAGGCAATTGCGGTCACGACGGCCAGCGGAATGCCCTTGTAGGCCGGCCCAAACAGCACGTCAAAATCGTCGCCAAAGTTATCGTGGATGGCCTGGGCGTAATACTCGCCCAGCTTCTTGAGCTGATAGCCCGTCACGTAAGCGCCGGCATTCATAAAGAACGGAGACTGACGGCCGCTCTTGAGCGTAAAGCTGCCGAACTTAAGGACGTCGGACTCGACCATAAACTTGATGAACTCTTGCTTGTAAGCCTCCATGCGGGCTCCTCTCGTAATCGCGTACGTGCCTTCCAGTTTAGCGCAGGCGAAGCGTAGATGCGGGCGCGCTTTGGGGCCACGGCATTCTGTAAAGGCTTTGTCAGAGGGAATGGTTTTCCGAACAATGGGGTTGACATGTCAAACCCCCTCATCAAGAATACGGGCGGATTAAAAAGGGGTACGAGATACCCAAAGCGCGCTGCGCCCGGCCTTAAGGAGGTGTGCCATGGAAGGCAGTCCTAGTCGAAAAACCTGCATGTCGCCCTCGGCACGCCGCGAGGACTCCGCACACGCATAAACGCCACCGGCAGATCGTCAACCCCCCACAAAGGTGCCTGTCCCCTTTGTGGTGGTTCGTGAGCTTGACGTGAGCGACATCTAGGTTTTTTGCAACTCAATACGACACGTACGCTAACTCCCTTCAACAAGGAGGACCCTATGCTGATGCTCAAAACCGCCACGGTTCTCGAAGCCATCTCCAAGCGCCGCCGCACGGCGCGCCCTGCCGCTCGCACCGGCCTGTCCAAGAACACCATATTCGCCGCCACCCATAGCGCCGAGGACGCTCTCGTACTGCTTGACGCCACGGCAAACGGCCTCACCGCCGAGCAGGCAACCGAGCGCCTGGATGCCGCCGGCCCCAACACCATCGAAGCGCCGACCAAGACGCTCGCCCGCCGCATCGCCGACGCGTTCATCGATCCCTTCGCCGGCATCCTCGCCGCGCTCGCGCTGGTCTCACTCTACATCGACGTGCTCGCCGTGCCCGAGCCGCAGCGCGACCCCTCCACGGTCATCGTCATCAGCATCATGCTGCTGGTATCGGGCGGCATGAAGTTTATCCAGGAAGCCCGCAGCGGCAATGCGGCAGATGCCCTCAAGGACCTGGTCTCCAACACTTGCACCGCCCTGCGCGACGACGAGCGCATCGAGATCCTCTTCGACGAGCTCGTCCCCGGCGATGTGATCCGCCTCTCTGCCGGCGATATGGTGCCAGCAGATGCCCGCGTCATCACCGCGCGCGACCTGTTTGTCATCGAGTCCGCACTCACCGGCGAGAGCGAGGCAGTCGAGAAGACCGCTGCCGCCACCGTCGTCGAGGGCGCCGACGGCTCCGCGCTGCCACTCTCTGCCTGCAAGAACATCGTCTTTACCGGCACCTCCGTGCAAAACGGCACCGCCATGGCGCTTGTCGTTGCCACCGGCTCGGACACCTACCTGGGCGGCATCGCCAAGATACTCAACGGGCGCAGCGAAAAGAGCGCGTTTGACCGCGGCGTCTCGAGCGTCTCCATGTTGCTCGTACGCCTCATGCTCGTTATGGCGCCGGCCGTCTTTGCCATCAACGCCGCCACCAAGGGCAACGTCATCGACGCGCTGCTGTTCGCCACGAGCGTGGGCGTGGGCATCACGCCGCAGATGCTTCCCGTCATCGTGACCACAAGCCTGTCGCAGGGCGCCAAGGACCTCGCCCGTCGCCAGGTTATCGTCAAGGAGCTGCCGGCGATTCAAAACCTGGGCGCCATGGACGTCCTGTGCTGCGACAAGACCGGCACCCTCACCGAAGACCGCATCGTGCTCGAGCGCTACCTCAACACCGATGGCAACGAGGACGCGCGCGTGCTGCGCCATGCGTTTTTGAACAGCTTCTTCCAGACCGGCCTCAAAAATCTTATCGACCTGGCCGTAATCGACCGTGCCGATGTGACACCCTCGACCGTCGCACCCGATTCCATGCTGGGCCAGAGCCTGCGCGACCGCTACACCAAGGTCGACGAGGTTCCCTTCGATTTCTCGCGCCGTCGCCTGAGCGTAGTTGTCTCCGACGCCCAAGGCAAAACCCAGATGGTTACCAAGGGAGCTGCCGAGGAGATGCTCGAGATCTGCTCCTTTGTCGAGGTCGATGGCATCGCCCGGCCGCTCGCCGAAGACAAGCTCGCCCAGATTCGCAAGCAGGTCGCCGATCTTAACGCCGAGGGCCTGCGCGTGATTGCCGTGGCGCAGAAGACCGATCCGCGCTGCGTGGGCGAGTTTGGCATCGCCGACGAATGCGACATGGTGCTGATGGGCTTTTTGGCCTTCCTCGATCCGCCCAAAGCAAGTGCCGCGGGCGCCGTCGCCACCCTCGAGGCCAAGGGCGTGGCGGTCAAGGTCCTGACCGGCGACAACGACCGCGTCGCCGCCACCGTCTGCGCGCAGATCGGCATCGATGCGAGCAACGTCTTGCTCGGCTCCGAGATCGATGCGCTCGACGACGCCGAGCTTGCCGAGCGCGCCGAGAAAACCCACCTCTTCGCCAAGCTCTCGCCGTTGCAGAAGGCGCGCCTGGTGCGCGTCATGCGCGAGCTACTCGGCCACACCGTGGGCTTTATGGGCGACGGCATCAACGACGCCGCCGCCATGCGTGCGAGCGATTGCGGCATCTCAGTCGATTCGGCCGTCGACATTGCCAAGGAATCCGCCGATATCATCTTGCTTCAGAAGGACCTGGGCGTGCTCGAACGCGGAATCATCGAAGGCCGCCGCACCTACGGCAACCTGCTCAAGTACCTCAAGACCACAGTGAGCTCCAACTTTGGCAACGTGCTGTCCGTGACCGTCGCGAGCCTGTTCTTGCCGTTTTTGCCCATGAGTGCCCTACAGCTGGTGCTGCTGTCGCTCGTCTACGAGATCGTGTGCATCACGCTACCGTGGGACACCGTCGATGACGTCTGGACCGCCCGTCCGCGCTCCTGGGACGCCGCGTCCATCAAGGGCTTTATGCTCGAGCTGGGCCCCGTGAGCTCGCTGTTTGACATCGTGACCTTCGCCGCGCTCTTCTTTGTGGTGTGCCCCGCCACCGTGGGCGCAAGCTGGTCCGAGCTCTCCGGGACGGGCAACGTCGCGGGTATGGCGACCTTTGCCGCGCTCTTCCAGAGTGGCTGGTTTATCGAGTCCATGTGGTCGCAGACGCTCGTGATCCACATGCTGCGCTCCCCGCGCCTGCCGAGCCCACGTGACCACGCCGCGCCGGCACTGTGCGCTCTCACCGTGCTAGGCCTGGCGCTTGTCACCTGGCTGCCGGCAAGCCCCATCGCCGACGCGCTGGGCCTCATGACGCTACCCGCAATCTTTTTCGCACTGCTCATCGGCATCGTTGCCGCCTACATCGCGCTCACTCAACTGGCAAAGCGCCGCTACATCGCCCGCCACGGCGAGCTGCTGTAGCACGGTGAGCCGCCACAGTAGACAGCCCAAGGGCAAAACCACCACAAAGGTGCCTGTCCCCTTTGTGGTGGTTGGCTAGTCTTGGGGTGTCCAGGACCAGAAGAGGCTAATGAGCGCCACGCGCGAATTGGTACCGACCTTTTTGTTGATCGAGGCAATGTGGCGGTAGAGTGTGGAGCGCGAGAGGAAGAGTGCCGCCGCAACGTCCTGAACGCTGTCATCCGAAACGACTAGCGCCTCCAGAACATCGCGCTCGCGCTTGGTGAGCCCAAAGGCGGCAACGAAGCCGTCGAGCCGATCGTCAAACGAAAGCTCCGGCGGCTCCAGGGGCACCGTGTCGGCCTGATCGGGCGCACGGCTCACGCCAAGATCGTCAGTAGCAAACGCCAGCCCGCCATGCGTCGCCTCGCGCTCGCCGTCTTGCCCAAACTGTCCCAACAGCGAAATCGCGATGCCGACGAACAGCACGAGCACGACACCCACCGCCGTCAGCACATTTTGGCTCGAGATGATCGCCACCGCCGGAGCCGTCACGAGTATCGAGCAAACGTTGTTGATAACACGACCCATGCACGGCCACAGATACGCCCAGCGGGCATACATCGAAATCGCGGCGAACTTCGCGGTGAAGAACACCACGAAAAAGCCCGTGCCCAGGTAAAAGATAATCGTGGCGGCAAGCGTATTGCCACCGTTGCCATCGGTGAGAAGTACAAAGAACGAGAGCGTGGACAGCATGGCGGCACACGTCATGATGATATTCATATACGAACGCCCGCGCAGGTCATACAGGACGCCGGCGGCAAGGGCGCTCACAACCGGCAGCAAGCGCGACCAGTCGCCCAGGTCGATGGCGCCGGCGGCATGCGAAGTCGTAAGGCCGGCATTGAGAGCCGCGAACACGCCGGTGAGGCAGGCGGTCGCCACCGTCAGGCGCACCACGGCACCTTGGAAGGCTGCCTTTGCCTCGGGGCCATCGCGCCACCTGGCACCACGTTCAAACGCATCAACCGACAGCTCGGCAATCTCGGCCTCGAACTCGGGCGCAGACTCATCACGCAATTTAGCTCGACGGGTACCGTGAAGCAGCCCAACCAGCGCAATCGCACAGGCGGTGAGGACAAACTGCTGGGGAATGCCCGCAGGCATCACCATATGGTTGAGCACCTGTACCAAAATGCCCGCAGCATAAGAAACCGCCACGGCGCGCGCCAAACAGGGCGTCTGCGCAAAACGCCGCGCCAGATTGGCATGGGCGGTCGACCCGCAGTAGCCCAGGGCGCAGCACGCCACCAAACCGCCGGCAATCACGATCTGAAACTGCACCGCCATAATCATCAGCAACAATGCCGACACCAATAGCACGCCTGTAATATCGCTTGTCGCATCGATCGACTGGGGACGACGATAATACAGAAATGGGCGCACGAAAAAGCCGATCACGCTCGCGCCGACAACGATGCTCTCGTAGATAACGACCTCGTTCGCCGGCACAAACTCGGCCACGCGTACGTCAAAGAGGTACTCGCTGGCCAAAAACGTGAAAAAGAAGAGCGCCAGGCACAGAATCTCCCGTATGCCCCGGCGCAAATATGCGGTTGTGTCTCCCAGGCCCCTCATGGTAACCCCCACCCGATTAGATGTCCGGAAAACCATTTTAGTAGAGAACGAGTCGTAATTCACACGCAATGCTGAAGCGCCGTCCATCCGCCTCATCGCCCATAGCTTATTTGGGAATGAAAAATGGGCCATGTGTCCCAGTTGTGGAGACTCGTTGAGCCGTCTGGGTATCGTGAAAGATCACGCACTCCCCCATCATCAAAAGTGACACACGCTACCTGTTGATGGGAGGCAGCCATGGGCTTC
>CATYHY010000061.1 GCA_958407085.1 uncultured Collinsella sp.
ATGGACGGCAACCTCTCCCGCGCGGGCGCCCTCGCCCGCTCTCCCCCGCCGTTCGGATTCGACGCGTTTGTCCTACTCTATCCCCATTTTTTGCCGGCGCCAGTGAGGAATGTAGGGAACCGCATCAAAAAACGAACGGGACGGCGCCTAAAATAAGAGGTCCCGAGCGGGACCTCTATATGGTGAAGCTTGTCTTGAAAGGCAGCGGACCACTCCGCACAGCGACACACGATCCTCGCGATGCTTTACGCGTTTTTTACTGCTCGCTATTCGCAATCGCCTGGTCGATAAGCTTGTCGAGCGCTGCGCGCTGCTCGGCGGAGCTAATGGCTCCCACGATTGGATCCCCTACGATGTTGCCATTCTGATCGATGACATACGTTGTCGGGAACGAGAACAAATTTGACGTAAACTTACCGGCCTCGCTATCCGACTTGAACCAGATGTTCTTATATGTCACGCCCTTCTTGCTCAGCACGTCCTTGGCATCTGCAATCTCGCCCTTGTTGCCATCGAGCGTAAAGGAATTGACGCCCACGACCTGGCCGCCCTTCTTGGCAAGCTCCTGATTCAGTTTCTCAAGATCGCCCAGCTCGCCCACGCACGGCTTGCACGTGGTGAACCAGAAGTTCATGACGGTGACCTTGTTCTTAGAGAACAGCTCGTCGCTGCTCACGTCGTTGCCATCCAGGTCCTTGCCCGTAAAGCTGGGGAACTTCGTCGCCTCGCTCGAAGCATTGGCACCGGCCGTCATGCCAGCGGTCGAAGCGTCGACGCTCTCGCCTGCGCTCGGCGTGCTTCCACAGCCGGGGAACTCCTTCTCCAAGCTCTCGAGCTTGTCCTCAATCTCCTTGATCTGCTGTGCACCGGTCTTGAGCGTCTTAAGCTCATCCGCCGTGAACTCATCCTTGGCATCGTCGATGGTCTTGAGCAGGAAATCGCCGTAATTGCTGCCGTCCTCAATCATTGCCGAGTCTTTATTTGCCGCATTGAATACCTTTTCCCACAGCGCGTTATCACTCGAAAAGATCTCGTTCTCCTTCTGCATGAGCTTCGCATACAGCTCGGCGGCCTCGTCGGCATTGGCCGGCTTCTGCGCAGTGAGTTCTGCGATCTTAGGATCGGAGCTCGCAGATTCGCTCGCATTGCCACCGGGCGCCGAACACGCCACAAGGCACAAGGCCAGCACCGGCACCATAAACAGGGCCGCAATCTTAGAAAGCTTCATGGTCATTCCTCCGTTTTGTCGAAGCTTGTTTACTTTTTTTCGGCGGTCAAGGTGAGCTTTTCCGCCGACACATCCAGGCCATAGCGATAGCTGATGGCATCGACGGGACAGGCCCCGATGCACTTTCCGCACCGGATGCATTCGGCATGATTGGGCGCGCGGACCACATCAACGTCCATCTGACAAACCTTTGAGCACTTGCCGCACGAGACACATTTGCATGCATCGACCCGGATGCCCAGTAGGGATACCTTATTCATGAGCGCATAGAATGCGCCGAGTGGACAAATCCATTTGCAGAAGGGGCGGTAGAACAAAACGCTCAGCACTACCACGGCAATGAGAACGGCAAGTTTCCAAGTAAAGAGATGTCCCAACGCAGATCGAATGCCGGCATTGGCAATGGCCAGCGGAATGGCGCCCTCGAGCACGCCCTGCGGACAGATGTACTTACAAAAGAACGGGTCGCCCATGCCCACGTCGTTAACCACCAAGACGGGCAGCAGCACCACGGCAAACAGCAGCACGACGTACTTGATGTACGTGAGCGGCTTAAGCTTTTTCGTGGAGAACTTTTTGCCGGGAATCTTGTGAAGCAGTTCCTGCAGCCAGCCAAACGGGCACAGAAAGCCGCATACAAAGCGTCCCAGCAGCACGCCGAGCAAAATGAGCGTACCGGTGACGTAGTAAGAAAAGTTGAACTTGGATGAACCTACCACCGACTGGAACGACCCGATGGGGCACGCACCCGATGCCGCGGGGCACGAATAACAATTAAGTCCAGGTACGCAGACTGTTTTTCCCGCGCCCTGATAGATGCCGCCTTTGGCAAAGTTTGGCAGGTGAATGTTGGTGACCAGCGTCGCCGCCGCCTGAATGAATCCGCGAAATCGGGCCAAAACATGCGACGCAGTGTTTTCTCTTTTATCCAATTCCGATACACTCCAAGCACAGCCTAATCGCTTTGGCCAGCACGGCATCTGCCTCGCCACGCATAACACCAAAGCACACCATGGTAATTCCGACGATCAACAAAGCGACCTGTACCACGGGTTTTACCGCTTTGAACAACACGACCACTCCTTTCGTTACGCGACCATTGGACCATATCGACTATAAAATCCGTGTTAAGTGCGATTTGGAATGTGCAAGGAGACTGTTATGCGTATTTTGATCGTCGAAGACGAGCGAGCGCTGTGTGACGCAATCGCGCGCAGCTTGCGAAACTTGGCATACAGCGTCGACTGCTGTCACGACGGACAGGAGGCGCTCGACCTGCTGGGCGTCGAAGTCTTTGACCTCGTGGTACTCGACCTCAACCTTCCCCGTATCGACGGCATGACCGTACTCAGGGAACTTAGGAAAACCGACTGCGAGACCAAGGTACTGATTCTGTCCGCACGTGGCGAAGTATCAGATAAAGTCGCCGGACTCGATGCCGGCGCCAACGATTACCTCACCAAGCCGTTTCATCTGGACGAGCTTGCGGCAAGGATTCGCAGCCTTACCCTCAGACGCTTTGCACAAAGCGACATAGTTTTAACCTGCGGAAAGCTCCGCTTTGACACCAAGGCGCGCATCGCTTCCGTGGACAGCGAGGCTTTATCTCTTACGCGCAAGGAAACGGGAATCTTGGAATACCTGATGCTTAATCAGGGGCGACCGGTAAGCCAAGAGGAGCTTATCGAGCACGTTTGGGATAGCAGCGTGAACAGCTTTAGCAACGCAACCCGCGTTCACATCTCGTCACTCCGCAAAAAGCTACGCAGCGCTTTGGGATACGACCCGATTCGCAATCGGATTGGAGAGGGCTACGTTATGGAGGATGGAGAATGAAAGGGCTTTCGCTGCAATGGCGCATAACGATTATGACGGCACTGCTCACGTGTGCGGCATGCGTGCTGACGAACTGCCTGGTCGGCTATACGGGCATGCGCTACATGGATGCCATCGGCAGTAACATCTCGGCCTTTAAGGCAACCGGCGAAGATTCGCCCCAGGCGTTCGACCCAACGAAAGCGACCCCCGATGACAAGGTCACGATCGTCGTAAACGACGCACAGGAATCTTTTGGCACGACAGCCTGGTACATCACGGCTGGAGTCACACTCCTTGGCGGCGTGCTGGCATACTTTGTGAGCGGCCGTGCACTCAAACCGCTACGGGCTTTTGCAGCCCAGGTTGAGCGCGTGCAGCCTGACAACCTAAGCGAAATCAGACTCAGTGAAGATGTGCCCACCGAGCTACAACGATGCAGCGCCTCTTTCAACGACATGATCGCCCGTCTTGGCGAAGGGTTCTCTGCACAGCGTCAGTTTACCGGCAACGCCGCACACGAGCTGCGCACCCCGCTCGCCCTTATGCAAGCACAGATTGAACTATTCATCTCTGAGCACTCCGGTTTGCAACCCGAAACAGCCGAGCTGCTCGGCCTGCTACAAGAACAAACCGAGCGCATGTCTCGAATGACCAAGGTATTGCTCGAGATGAGTGAGCTCCGCAGCGTTCCTTGCGAGGACGATGTTGAACTTGGCCCCTTGTCCGAAGAGGTCCTCACCGACCTTGCGCCACTTGCCGAGAATAATGGCATAGCCCTCGATTGCTCCGGAGACGCTTTGACAATCGGAAGTGATACGCTCCTCTATCGGCTGGTGTTCAATCTGGTCGAAAACGCCATCCGCTACAGCCGCTCCAGCTCGACTGTCAACGTCTCCATCAGCGACAGCGACAGCCACGTGCTCCTGCGAGTCAAAGATGAGGGCCCGGGAATACCCAAGCAGTACCGAGAGAGCATCTTCCAGCCGTTCTTTCGTCTAGACAAATCCCGCAGCAGGGCATACGGCGGCGCAGGACTCGGGCTAGCGCTTGTTTGGGAGATTGCAGCCCTACACGGCGGCACGGTAGAGGTCGAAGCAAGTTCCGAGAACGGGACCACCATGCTCGCAAGCCTTCCAAAACGATCCGCAGCGTTAACCGAACAGTAAAACGAAAGGGGTCCCGAGCAACAGGAGTACAATTGCTGCATTGTTGCCACCTGATGGGAGATGGAAGATGGACTGCGATGGCTACCCGCGCATTCCCATGCCGTTGATGTGCACTGCCTTTGTGCCGGGCCAGATTGACGCTGCGGTTGCAGGCATTTCCGACCCCGATTCACGCACCATCGCCACGGCAGAAGCACTGTACTTTCGCGGACAGGCCACGCTCGCCGCCGAGACAGCACGCCCCTATCTTGACGCCACCGATCCCGCACTGCGCTATTCCGCATGCCTTATCTGCGGATACGCCAGTCTGTCGCTCAACCGTATCGCCGATGCTCGCCGTTGCCTTGCGGGCATCCTCGAAACGCCAACTGACGAGGAATCGCCCGCCGTCCACGCCACGCATATCCTGTTCGCCTCGGCCGCGAGCGTCCTGCTGCACTTGCCTTCCCCGTATTCCGCCGAAGAGTTTTATCCGCTTGCGGCGCATCTGCCCGAAGGTCTGCGCCTGTTCGCCAGCTACGTGATGGCGCATGCCCTGTATCTGCGCGGCGAATATGGCCGCAGCCTGGGCATGGCGGAAAATGCCCTGATCATGAAACAGGGAAGCTATCCCATCTCGGAAGTGTTCCTGCACCTGGCAGCTTCCATGGCATGCATGAGCCTCAAGGACATCGACGCCGCAAAAGCGCACTTCGGAGTTGCTTGGAACATTGCGCGCCCCGACGGCCTTATCGAGCTCATTGGCGAGCACCACGGCCTTTTGCAGGGGCTTATCGAGGCATGCCTAAAATCGCAATACCCTGACGATTTCGCACGCATCATCGAGATTACGTATCGATTCAGCTACGGCTGGCGGCGCATCCACAACCCCGATTCGGGCGAGGACGTGGCCGACGATCTAACGACCACGGAATTCACCATGGCCATGCTCGCCTGTCGTGGGTGGACCAACGCCGAAATCGCACGCCATATGGGAGTATCGCCGGGCACCGTCAAAAACCGCCTATCCGGCGTATACGCAAAGCTTGGCATCGGCACACGCGCCGAACTGGTCGCGCATATGTTGCGTTAGCGGCCAGACTACCTGGCATATCGAAAGCGTCCCGGGGGCCCGACGCTTTCGCGCGCTCAAATTGGACATTTTGGCCATCGAACGGCACTACCGCCACGTGGCGCCTTCTCGCAAAATTGGATTATTTCCACCGATACCTGCGGGATGGGAGCCAAAGATGCTTGATCGCCGTTCGTTACTTGTTGCCGGAGCGTCCTCGCTGGCGAGCGTTATGTTGCCGCGCGTGCCGGGAAGCGCAAACGCCTTCATATTGCCGTTCGCGCCCACCGAAGCCCATGCCGACGAAAAAGACCCCTTCAGGGTGCTCGTTCTCTCGCGCACCATGTTTGGTGTGGTCGTGGTCGACGTTGCCAACAAGAATACGCCCATCACGGGTGCCCAGGTCACGCTCACATCGCGCTATGCCGCAGGCAAGCAACTCGCCGCCACGACCGATGACGAAGGCACGGCCATCTTTGAGGTCGCGCCGCTTTCGGAAGGCTACGTGGACGAGGCAACGCTTCTCGACGCATACGACTTTAACGGCGGCATCTCCATTAGCACGGCAGGCTACCGCGATGTCGAGATTCCCCTTGCGCGTATCCAGGGCGGCACCGCCATAACCGCGCCCACGCGTCCGCTTTCCGATGGCGAGCCGTACTTTCGCCAGCTCACATTCGACGATTGGGACATCCAGTACGCCGACGCTACATTCATGGCACTGCCGAAGGACGACACGGCAAACGAGCAGCCCGACACGCACGCCTTTACCGTGCAGGCACATCTGCCACAGGGTGGACAGGCAACGCTGCACATCAACAAGGTAATGCCCGCCACGAGTAGCTCACCCGAAACCGCCACGCAGATTGGCCAAGTCAAGGCCAGCGCATCGGGCACGAATAATCTGGCGACGTTCACGCTCGAAGACAAGTTCCTCGATGCAGCGTCAAACCTTCTGGAGGAAGGGTGCAAGCTGCGCTTTGTCCTCGACTACCAGGGCAAAACCTACACGCTCTCATCCCCTATGGCCGTTGTTACCGCGCCGGCGGCAAAGGCGGAATCCGGATCGACCACTATCGTCCCCACTACCATGGACCAAGAGATCACTCCGTTTGATTTCCCGGCGGCGTTTCCCGGCATCGGCGGCAATAAGTTCACGTGCTGGATGCCCTCGTTCCCCATTTTGTTCGATTTCTCGTTTGCCGGATACGTGCTGTTTGGCGGAGGATACAAGCCGGTCGGCTACATGAACGATTCGGGCAATCCGGATCCGGAGTACTGGAAGAAGTCACCGCGCGAGTCGGGCACCAAGCAAGCAAACCGTTACCTCGACGAGATGGAGGGGAAGTGGAATCAGTACAAAAGCATGAGTGCCGGTTCGGGCACCGATCCAAGAAACACCAAGCTCCTTCGCCACCATTGCACGCTGCTGTTCACGATGGATATCGCCACACAGCTGTACGGCTCGCTCGCCTACGATTGGGTGGGCAAAACCTGGGGTAACAACAACGACCCCGCATACGGCAATATTAAGGCCCTCTTCCAGGTAAGAACCGACCTCAATTGGACCGAGCAGTTTACCCTAGGACCGGTGCCGTTTTTCCTAAACGTCAACCCCTGGGTGCTGGCGAAGCTAGCGCTCGCCGTGGGTGCCCACACGCACGGCAGCGGCGCGACATTTTTTAAAAACATTTCGCTCGACTATTCAAACACCTCGGGCTCGTTCACCATCCAGATCGGGCTTGCCGTCACCTTTGGCGCCGGCGTTGCAGGCGTCGCTTCGTCTGCCGTGCGCGGCGCCGCATCCCTCACGCTGTTCATTGGGTACGAGAAGGCAGATGGACACCAGCTTCCGCGACTGCGCGTAGGTGCAGACGTCGATGTCGATGTGATACTCCAGTTCGTAATGTTCAAGTGGACCACCAAGGCTTGGTCGGGGTCGTGGCCCACACTCCTCGATTCGTGGAATATGTCGGTGAACAATGGCAACCAGTATGTGCTCCAGCGCTCTGAGCTCGCATTGGGTGGAGATACGCCTTACACGTTGGATGCCCGCTTCGGCACGCCCAGCAACATCGAGGCGGGCGGCGTGCCGCAATTTATCGCATCGGCCACCATCGTCACCAACGCCGAGCTGCTCGCACGCGCAGAGGTTAAGGCCGCTGTCGTAAACGTCGCGCCCGTCGTGCGCGATTGGGATCAAGCGGTCACGCGCATTGAGCTCGAGGCGGATGCAGAAAGCGACGACACGGGACAGATCGAGCATTTCGTCCATACACTGATAGAGAACGACGAAAACGCCGCGCCGATGTATAAGTACACCTATATCGAGCAGGCGAAGGACGCCGCTGCGGACCCCAACGCCAATTCTGCTGGTGTATCGGAGGACGAGCGTGGCGGCATCAAGCCCTCGAGCGACAACGTGCTGTTTGCTGGCGTGCTCAGCGAAGCCCACATGAAGCTGGCAATGATTGCCGGCGTAGAATGCCTGTTCCGTATCGCCTCGGTGCGCTACGGCGACAATGG
>CATYHY010000062.1 GCA_958407085.1 uncultured Collinsella sp.
AAAGGGCGGAGGCGGGGCATGCCCCGCCTCTTACACCACATCTCTGTGCGCTACCGTCAGTGAGGTCTCAGGGAAGGCGTTTCGAGGCTCGAAGGACACAAAACGGGGGTGCAGGTTGTCCTGCGCCCCCGTTTTCTTGGCATTGCGGTTGTTTGCCGCCGGTTTTTACGCCGCTTCGTCGAACTGCGAGTTGTACAGGTCGGCGTAGAAGCCGCCCTGGGCGAGCAGCTCGTCGTGCGTGCCCTTCTCGACGATGTCGCCGTCGCGAATCACCAAGATCACGTCGGCGTTGCGGATCGTGGACAGGCGGTGCGCGATGACAAAGCTGGTGCGGCCCTGCATCAGCGCATCCATGGCGCGCTGAATAAGCTCCTCGGTACGGGTATCGACGTTGGAAGTCGCCTCGTCCAGAATCAGTGCCGGGCGGTCGGCCAAAATGGCACGGGCGATGGTCACGAGCTGGCGCTGACCCTGCGACAGGTTGGTGCCCTCCTCGTTGATCATAAAGTCGTAGCCACCGGCGAGCGTATGAATAAAGTGGTCGCAGCGTGCGGCGCGCGCAGCGGCCTCGACCTCGGCATCGCTCGCGTCGGGGCGTCCGTAGCGGATGTTCTCGCGGATGGTGCCGTTAAACAGCCAGGTGTCCTGCAGCACCATGGCAAACTCGCCGCGCAGTGCCGCGCGGTCCCAGTCGCGCACATCGACGCCCTCGACACGCAGCGAGCCGCCGTCCACGTCGTAGAAGCGCTGCAGCAGCTTAATGAGCGTGGTCTTGCCGGCGCCGGTGGGGCCGACGATGGCGATGGTCTGGCCGGGCTGCGCCTCGCAGCTAAAGTCGTGGATGATGGTCTTGTCGGGCGTGTAGCCAAACTTCACATGGTCAAACTCCACGTGGCCGGGGCGCTTCTCAGGGATCTGCGCGTCGGCCTTCTGCTCCTCCTCGGGTGCGGCCAAAAACTCAAACACACGCTCGGTGGCAGCTGCCATCGACTGCATCGTGTTGCTCACGTTGCCCAGCTGCTGCACGGGTTGCGTAAAGTTGCGCACGTACTGGATAAAGCTCTGGATGTCGCCGGGCGTGGCATTGCCGGTCAGCGCGAGCTGCGCGCCCACCACGACAACGCCCACGTAACCCATGTTGCCCACCAGGCTCATAAGCGGCATCATCAGGCCCGACAGGAACTGCGAACGCCAGCCACTAATAAACAGGCGGTCGTTTTGACGGTCGAACTCCTCGATTGAGACCTCGGCGCGGTCGAACACCTGAATGACGTTTTGACCGGCAAAGTCCTCCTCGATAATGCCGTTGACGGCGCCCAGAACCTGCTGTTGCTCGCGGAAGTACGGCTGCGAGAAGTGAATCATTACGGTCAGGATAATCGCGGCTGCCGGCAGCGTGAGCACGGTGACGCCGGTGAGCGGCAGGCTGATCGAAAGCATCATGACGAGCACGCCGATAATCTGCGTTACCGACGTGATGAGCTGCGTCACGCTCTGGTTGAGCGACTGACCCAGCGTATCGACATCGTTGGTGATGCGGCTGAGTACGTCTCCCTTGCTGTGGCCGTTGAAGTAACTCATCGGCACGACGGCAATCTTGGCGGCGATTTCCTTGCGCATGCGGTAGCAGATCTTTTGCGTGACGCCGGTCATGAGCCAGCCCTGGACCAGGCTGCAGACAGAGCTCGCCAGATACAGGCAGAGCAAAAAGCCGAGCGTCTTGGCGATCCAGTCAAAGTCAACGTCGCCGGTGCCGTTGACCTTGGCGACCAGGCCTTCGAACAGCTTGGTCGTAACCTGGCCGAGCACCTTGGGTCCCACAATGTTAAAGATGACCGAGCACACGGCAAAGGCGACGGCGGCAAACACGGCAATCTTGTGCTGGCCGATATAGCCGAGCAGCTGCCTCATGGTGCCCTTAAAGTCCTTGGCCTTTTCGCCGCGACGCATGCCGCCCATGCGGCCCATGGGTCCACGCTGACGGGTGGGCTTGGGAATTTGGGTCTTGGTCTCGTCTGCCATTAGTGCTCGCCTCCTTCCGTAACGGCTGCAATTTCTTCTTGGGTAAGCCCCAGCTCCTCGGCGGAAAGCTGCGACTGTGCGATTTCCAGGTACGCCGGGCAGCTGCGCAGTAGCTCCTCGTGCGTGCCGGTGCCCACTACGTGACCGTCGTCGAGTACGATGATCTGGTCGGCGTGCATGATGGTCGCGATGCGTTGTGCCACGACCACGAGCGCGGCGTCGGTGACGTTTTTGGCCAGCTCCTCGCGCAGGCGCGCGTCGGTCTTGTAGTCAAGCGCGCTAAACGAGTCATCGAACACCACGACCTCGGGCTTTTTGGCCAGGGCGCGGGCGATGGCCAGACGCTGGCGCTGACCGCCCGAAACATTGGAGCCACCCTGGCTGATGGGGGAGTCGTAACCGCCCTCGCGCTCGGCGATAAAGTCCTCGGCCTGGGCGATGCGCGCGGCCTGGTGCATGTCATCGTCGCTTACCATGTCGCCGGCAAACTTGAGGTTGCTCTTGACAGTGCCCGAGAACAGGCGACCCTGCTGCGGGATGTAACCAATGCGGCGGCGCAGTTCGGAAAGGGTCATGTCGCGCACGTCGATGCCGTCGAGCGAAATGCTGCCGCCCGTGACGTCGTACAGGCGCGGAATCAACTGCACGAGCGTGGACTTGCCCGAGCCCGTGGAGCCAATGATGCCGAGCATCTGACCGGCATGCGTGGTGAAGTTCACGCCGCTGATGACGTCGGCACGGGCATCGGGATACTGGAAGCTCACGTCGCGGAAGGTGAGCTCACCGCGCGGCGCGCTGGCCGCGGGCAGTTTGGGCGAGACAGGGTCGTTGATGCTCGTGGGGCAGGTGATGACCTCTTCCACGCGCTCGGCTGCGACCTCGGCACGGGGCAGAATGACCGACACCATGGTGAGGATCATAAACGCCATGACGATCTGCATGGTGTAGGAGATAAACGCCATCATGTTGCCGACCTGCATCACGCCGTCGGACACGCCCTGCGCGCCAAACCAGACGATAAGCACGGTGATGCAGTTCATGACAAGCATCATGAGCGGCATCATAAAGCTCATGGCGCGGTTGGTGTAGAGCTGCGTGGTCATCAGGTCGAGCGAAGCCTTGTCAAAACGCTCGAGCTCATGTTCCTCGCGGTTGAACGAGCGGATGGGCATAAGGCCGTCGAGCAGCTCGCGGGCGGTAAGGTTCACGCGGTCCACAAAGCTCTGCATCTTTTTGAACTTGGGCATGGTGAGGCCCATGAGCACGCCGACAACGGCCGAAACCGCGATGATGGCCACGGCGATGGTCCACTCCAGGCCGGTGTGGTTGGCCAGGACGCGCATAACGGCGACGATGCCCATGACGGGGGCCATCAGGCACATGCGGATAAACAGGGTTGCGGCCATCTGGATCTGCTGAATGTCGTTGGTGCAGCGGGTGATGAGCGAGGCCTGGCTAAACTTGCCCACCTCGGCCGGCGAGAAGTGCATAACCTTGTTGAAGGTCTCGCGGCGCAGGTCGCGGGCGATGGAGCAGGCGGTGCGCGAAGCCACGGCACCGGTCAGGATGGTGGCGACGAGCGAGATCAGGCACAGACCAAACATCGTGGTCGCCATGCGGCCCAGGTAGGCGTTCTGCACGTCGGCGGGGTCGATGCCCTGCGCCTTGTACTCGTCTTGCACATAGCTCACGGCGCGTTGGGTCACGATGGAGCCCGACATGGAGCCCATTTTATCCGCCATTTCGTTGGCGCCCTCGACGAGCTTGCTTTGGTCTACCAGACCGCCCTCGACACCCAGGCGCAGGCTCTTCATGGTGATCTTACCGCCGTCGGCATCAATCTGCTTTTGCATGTTCTGCGCCGCTGCGGCCTTCTGCTGCATCTCGGCGAGCTGCTCGGGCGTCATCGCCGCCATCTGCTCGGGGGTGGGCATGGCCTGGGCGGCGTCGCTGTCTTTTTCGCCGGACGTGCCGGTCATGTCGCCCATGGAGTCGGCGTCAATGCCCTGGTTGAACGAAAGTACGACAGTCTCGGGCAGGCTCATAATGTCGGCAATCTTGCCTCCATCGGCACGCTCTTCCTCGGTGCCCTTGTACGCTCGAATGCCGTTTTTGCCAGCCTTGCTAAACACGGCCTCCACAGCCTTGGCGTCCTTGGCGCTCATAAAGAGTTCGAGGTCGTCGAGCGATTCGGCGCGAATGGTGTCGGGCACGGGCGAGGCAATACCGCCTTGCTGCACGCCCACGTCGACGATGTCGCTCATATAGGTAGGCAGCGCCAGATCGGCGTTGCAGCTGATTACGATGAGTACGATAGCTGCGAGTAGTGCCAGGATATGCTTTTTAAAGAGCTTGAGAATCCTCACTCGGCATCTCTCCTTTCTTGATTGCGGTCGATAATTTCGTTGGCACGTCTTAGAAGGCGCACCATCTCTTGGGTATCTGTTTCGCCGAGCTGCTCGAGGAAGGCCGCGGTGCGGTCCTCGAATTCCCGGCGTTTGATTTCGATGACCTGGAATCCCTTGTCGGTCACCGTGACGTGTACGCGACGACGGTCGGTCTTTGAGTGCTCGCGCTCGACCCAACCCTTGGCCTCGAGGGCGCGCAGGATATTGGCGATACGGGCGCTCGAAACCCAGGCACGATCGGCGAGTTCGCTCGGTGTGAGTGAGCCGCCGGCGCGCATGAGGGCGCGCATGACGGCCATCTCGCCGCCGAGAGCTTTGTCCGCAAAGCGCGAAATTCGCTGATGCATGCTGCCAAACTCAGTTAAGAGCTGACGCCCAAGCTCATGGAAATCGGTATCTTCCATCGAAAACCCCTAACACTAGAAACTATTTCCGGTGAAAGATGATACCCTTGCACGCGCACCCTATACGGTAGATTTTTGGGTCATGCCTAGAAAACAATCTTTAGGCGACCTCCGTACACCGTCGGTATCAGCAAAGTTAGGGGTAGATCTCTGGGCATGTCCCAAAAAAAATACCTGGTTGCTAGGTAATATAAAGAGCGTATAAAGAATTAAAATAATTCAATAATTGTAGCGTTTCAAAGAACTATTATGCACGCGGTTAGGCGAGGGGTTGTCACCACCATGACGACTGGGACTCATATAATCGCCACGTGCGATGCTCCAACTTCCCGCGAGGAGACACCTTATATAAAGGGGGATGGAGTCATGGCATTTGACTTCACGGGCAAGACCGCGATTGTCACGGGCGGCACTCAGGGCATTGGCCTCGAGATCGCCAAGGGCATCGTCGCGGGCGGCGGACATGTCGCGCTCATCGCAAGGAACGCTGCTAAGGGCGAGGCCGCGGTGGCCGAGCTTGGCGAGGGCAACAAGTTCTATCAGCTCGATGTCGCCGATGCACCCAAGGCGCGCGAGACTGTCGAGCAGATTTTTACGGACCTGCCGCAAACCAACATCCTGATCAACTGCGCTGGCGTCATCAGCACCAAGAAGTTCGATGAGATCGATGACACCGAGTGGCGTCGCACCATCGACATCAACCTCAACGGCACCTTTACCATGATGAACGCCGTGTACCCGCACTTTAAGGCGGCCCATGCCGGCACTATCGTCAACGTGAGTTCCGTTGCTGGCAAGATCGGCGGTGGCCTGCTCGGCACCGCGGCCTACGCGAGCTCCAAGGCCGGTGTTAACGGTCTAACCAAGGCAGTCGCCAAGGAAGGCGGCAAGTTTGGCGTTCGCTGCAACGCCGTGTGCCCGTCGCTCACCCTTACTGATATGACCTCGATTCTCTCTGACGAGAACTCTCAGCGCATCATCAACGGTATTCCTCTGGGCCGCGCCGCCCAGGCCAGCGAGCCTGCGCAGATGGTGCTGTTCTTCGCTTCCGATCTCGCCAGCTTCGTGAACGGCGAGATCGGTGACTGCGACGGCGGCATCGTCCTGGACGGGTAATACCCCGCGACGATTATTCGGCGACGGCTCCTGCGACTCGGGACCGTCGCCTTCTTTCTGACATAGGCGCGTGCGGCTACGATTCGCATGCATCCAAAGGAGATATATATGAGTGAATCGACTGCGGTGGAGGCGCCGGCGGCAAAGGAGCCGTTCTTTAAGATGTCCTCCATCCCGGGTGCCAATATTTTGGTGCCGCTTTTGCTGGGCTGCCTGCTCAACACGCTATTCCCTGACCTGTTCAAAACGCTCGGCAGCTTTACGCTTGGCATGACCCAGCAGGGCGCTGGCCCGCTCGTGGGCGCTTTTTTGCTCATCGTCGGTACGACGATTTCGTTTAAGAGCGCTCCTGCCGCCGCTGCCCGCGGCGCCATCATCATCGCCGTCAAGCAGATCGTGGTCGTTGCCATGTCGCTGCTCATCCTTTATGTGTTCAACGACAACTTGTTTGGCATCTCTGCCATGGTGATGCTGGCGGCTTGCACCGGCGCCAACAACGCTATGTACGCTGGGCTGATGGGTACCATGGGCAACGAGGCTGAGCGTGGCGCTGTCGCCATCACCACGCTGGTTGTCGGCCCTCCGGTCACGATGATCGTGCTCGGCGCTGCCGGCCAGGCCCCGATCGGCTGGTCGCTCGTGGGCGCCATTCTGCCGATCGTCGTCGGCATTATTCTGGGTAACCTGTTCCCCAGCTTTAAGAAGATGATGGCACCGGCACTTTCCGCCATCATCGTGCTCGTCTTCTTTGCCATGGGCTCGACCATGACTTTTGGCCAGCTTATCAACGGCGGTCTTCCCGGCATCCTGCTCGGCGTGATCTGCTCGGTGATCTTTGCAATTCCCGTCATCGCGGTCGATAAGCTCACGGGCGGTACGGGTGTCGCAGGTGCGGCCATTTCGAGCTGCGCCGGAGCCAATGTGGCCACGCCTGCTGCCATGGCAAGCGTCAACGAGGCCATGTACGGCGGCGCGGTGCTCGCGACGGCCACGGCACAGGTTGCTGCCTGCGCAATCGTTACGGCTATTTTGACCCCGCTGGTCACCAGCTGGTGCTACAAGCATTTTGAGGGCCAGCAGAGCAACGGCAAGGCAACGACCGACAAGGCCTCCGCAGCCGCCTAATGCCAAACGGTAATCAAAGCTAAAAACTAGCTACGCCACAGGGCGGCCACGGGGGATCCCGTGGCCGCCCTGCAGTTTCTGTAGGGTCTTTGGGACACTTTACCCTGATAAAGCTGGCATAACAGCTAGAGTGAACGTCGTACAAAGGCAAGGAAAAAACCAAACAAATCGGTGAACGGTAGTTGTTCACGCTCGCATTTCCTGCGGATTTGTTAAAAATGCCCTAATGGTATAAAAAAAGAAACATATAACAGCCCTGATGAAGGGGGTGGCTATGTTATCCTTCTCAAACGGGTGAAATCTTGGGTTTTGGGTTGCAGTTCCAAGGTGGACAAACGTTTTTCCCTGTACCAACGTGTGGTGAAGAACGGAAGAAGCCGGTAGTGCAAGCCGATAATTCAAGAATTCAATAAGTAGCGGTGTGAGAGAGCGCCGCATTACACGTAACTAGGAGCGTGGTTACACAATGC
>CATYHY010000063.1 GCA_958407085.1 uncultured Collinsella sp.
GCTCAACGGCACGGTTGACCATATCCTGGATACGGGTTGCGCCGTCGAGCATGGAGAAAACAGTGTGATTGTGCAGATGGACGAATGCCATGTAATGAGCTCCGATGCGGGTTCGTGATCTTAGGGTTACGATTCTACCGCACAGCGCGGACGGCACCCGAACCTAGCCCAAACCCACACGGCTCCTCTTGCAGTTGCGGTGAAATGCGGACTGTTTGGCGGCTTTTTTGACCAAAACAGTCCGTATTCCACCGCAAGTTATCTGAGGACTAGAGATTGTAGGTGACCACTTGAGGTTCGGCGGGATTGACGAAGATGGTTGGATTCGCCCGCTCCACGCGAACGAACTTGACGGTCACGACCTCAAAGCCCGCCTTGTGCAGAACGTCGGCGTAAACGCGCGCCTGCAAGGCGTGTTTCTCGAGCAGCTGCTCCGGCGTCTCATCCGGCGTGCCACCCGTCTTGTAGTCGATGACCAGTGCGCGCGACGGATCCGCCGGGTCGGTTGCCAAGGCATCGATGGCGCCCTCGGCATAGGCGCCGTAGCGGGCGATATCCTCGTCCTCGCAGCCCAGCGAGAAGAACGGCACCTCGGCACGGATGCACGGCCACGCGAGCAGCTCGGCACGAACCGACGACTTGAGCCAGCGATCCAGAGCGACATCGAAGCGCTCGCGCTGTTCCGGCGTCAGGCGCCACAAGCGAGCCAGGGCGTCGGCACGCTCAACGGGCAGCGCATCGGCACCCATCTCGATGAGCCACTGGCAAGCGGCGTGGAAGGCCGAGCCCAGCGCCATGGGGTTGCCGGCGGGCTCGACAGCAGCCACGTCCGCATCGGCCATCTCCGAGCCATCCGACTCCGCATCATCGCCGGACTCGTCCATGGGAACAAGCGCCTCGGCGGCACGGTCCTCGGACTCGGCATGCAGCGCCACGGCAATTGACGAGTAGCTATACGAGTCACGCACCGGGAACGGACAGATGCCCATGCGCACGCCCACTGCCTGGGGATACACGAGCTCAAACGAATCGGGCTTGGGGTCGGCAGGACCGGGGACGATTGTACTGGCCGAATCGTCGGCAGCATCTGTATCGGCATCGCCACGAACAAGCCTGCCCTCGGCATCCAGCGAAGCGTTGGCCTCAAACGCCTGCTCGCCAAAGGTAAAGCCCGCGAGCGAAATGAGCTCGTAGTCGCCCGGCTGGGAGTTGTCGAACACCAGGCGGTCGGCATCGAGCTGCGGCATGTCCAGAGCGTCGGTCGGCAAAATACGGCGCAGCACATCGTAGGTCAGATCGGTCTCAACGTCGAAGGTCGGCGCCGTCACCTTGCCACGGCTCACGCCGGTATCCATCGCCAAGATCACCAGCTCGCGCGCACGCGTCATGGCAACATAGAGCAAGCGGGCCCGCTCCTCGAGCGAAAGCTGCAGGTCGTCGTTGCGCAGGCGAGCAAATGCCTCGGCGGAAGAACCCGTCGCACAGACGTCCTCCATGAGCTCCGGCGGCAGCCACAGCGACGTGCCCTTGCCCTTAAACGCATGCTCAAACTGCTTTTTGACGTCGTCGCCCTTCACAAAGGTACCGTCGGCGAGCTTAACGCCGTCGAAGCGCGCCGGCAGTGCCACGACCTGTGCTCCGCCCTCGACGCGGCCCATCTGTGCCGCACCCGAGGACTTACGCACGCCAAAACACTCGGCAACCGCCACGACCGGATACTCCAGGCCCTTGGACGCATGCACGGTCATGATGCGCACCGCGCCGTCGCCCTCCTCGTTGAGGGCGCCCGGGGCCTCCTTGCCCGCCAAGAAGCGGTCGAAGGCGAGCGCGATGGAGCGCGGAGAATTGCCGAGCTCGGCCTCTGCCTCGGCCACGGCGTCGAGCGCCTTGAGCACGTTGGCGGCAATGGCCTTGCCCTCGGGGCCGCGCTGCGCCAGACGCACGAACCAGCCGGAGGCATTGACCACATCGCGCGCGATGGCGGCGAACGAATCGCGTCCCACGCGACGAAGCGCGTAGCGCAGCACCTCGCGGGCACGCGTCACGAGCGGCAGGTTCTGCAAACCCGGCACATCGGAATCGCTCATGATGCCCACATCGATATTGCGGCGCGACGTCTCGCCCGTCTGCTCGTCGAGCTTGGTCGCCAGCGCCAGGAACTCCTGGGCGCCGAGTGCAAACATCGGCGAGGCCAGCAACGGCATAAGGCCTTGGGCCGTATCGGCCGGATTGGCGAGCGCGCAGACCAGGGCACGCACCGTCTGCACCTCGGCCGCCTGGGCAAAGACCGAGCCGCCTGCGATGACGCAGTCGAGTCCTTGGTCGCGGAAGGCCTGCGCGTAGACGCCGGCATTGGTCATGCGACCCAGCAGCAGCACCATGCCGCCCTGGGGCTGGCCGGCATCGGCAAGCGCATGGAATCGCTCGGCGATCGCACGGGCCTTGGCCTGCGTGCGCTCCTGCATACTGCCGCCGGCAACGAACAGCGCCTGGCGGCGCGAAGCCTTTGCCTTGAGCATGTCCTTGCGTTTGTCGCTCGGTTCAAGATCCAAGAACCCCTGCATCAAACCACCGGTGTCGCCGTCAAAGACGCGCGCCACATAGCGCAGCACCTCGTCGTGGCTGCGGAAGTTGCGCACGAGTTTGACGAGCTCGCCGGCGGGAGCATCGGACGTGGTGACCGTCTCGGACGCCGTCGTCGAACCCACCTTGCGCTCCTGGCGGCGAAACACCTCGACCTCGGCACCACGGAAGCGATAGATCGACTGCTGCGCATCGCCCACCGTGCACAGCGCGCGCTCGCCCGCACCCGTCAAATAGCGAATCAGATCGACCTGCATCTGGTCGGTATCTTGGAACTCGTCGATCATGACCATCTTAAAGCGGCCCTCATAGGCAGCTCGAATAGCCGGGTAGTCGCGCAGCGCCTCGTACGCCATGCGCAGCAGGTCATTGTTATCGAGCGCGGACTGGTCGGCCTTGAGCGCACGGTACTCCGCCTCTACGGCACGGGCAAGCCCCACCAGCGCATCGAGCGCCGGGCCGCCGCAGGCAAGCACGATATTGACAAACGCATCGGCGGCCTCGGCCTTGAGTAGCTCCACCTGCTCCTTAGGAAACGCCTTGCTCGCCCGAGGCATACTGCACGACATCATGAGTCGCGCCGCATCCTCCATGGTTTTGCCGCTCGCCTCAAACGCGTCGATGGCGTCGAGTGCCACCTGCGCCTTCTCGGTCGCGGCCTTGCTTGCGCCCAGCGCTGCGCGATAGGCATCGGCGAGTGCCGAGGTATCGGCCTGGCCGCGCGCCACGCACACGTCGTCCATACCGCCCGGCAACTGGCTCGACAGCTCCAGCAGGTCGCGCACCAGGCCCTTGATGGTCGTGCCGGTGCCAAAGGAACCGCCCTCGCCCGCCATGGGATACCAGGCATAGAGGGCCTTGAGCGATGCCGCGAGCTCGGGGGCGGCATCGGGCGCCGTCGCGCGGGCCAGCACATGCTCAACAGCCTGGTCCATAAGCTCGTCGGTATCGGTGAGCACCGTGAACTCGGGGTCGATGCCCAGCTCCAGCGCATGCGCGCGCAGGATACGCGAGCACATGCCGTGAATGGTCGAAATCCACGCGTCGTCGACGGTCAGTGCTTCCTCGTCCATGCCCTCGTCGATAAGCGCACGGCGCACGCGGTCGCGAATCTCGGCCGCGGCATCCTTGGTAAAGGTGATGGCGAGCACCTGGTCCAGATGCTCGACGAACGGACCGGATTCGGGCGAGAGCGCGTAGACGATGCGGCGCGTGAGGGTAAAGGTCTTGCCCGAACCGGCGCCCGCCGAGACAAACAGCGGACGGTCGAGCGTCTTGACGATCTGCAGCTGTTGCGGCATCAAAGTCGAAAGATCCATGGTCTACACGCCCCTCCTTACAAACGTTCCTTGGTGGTTATACGAACAGCGCGCATGCGCGGCT
Organism: uncultured Collinsella sp.; assembly: GCA_958407085.1. GTDB lineage: Bacteria > Actinomycetota > Coriobacteriia > Coriobacteriales > Coriobacteriaceae > Collinsella. The sequence goes on from CATYHY010000063.1 coordinate 3,967, forward strand.
TGCGCCGATGTCGGGTCGACAGCGGCGACGTCACCTGCCTCGAGCTCGCGCAGGCGCTCGGCAATGCCGGTCTCCACGCGGTCGAGCAGGGCATCGAAGTCCATGCTGCCGCCCTCGCCCGGGAAACCCTTCTTGAGGCCCGGGATGCGACCGTCACCACGCTCTTCCTCGAGCAACTCGGCACTCGCCGCGCCGCGCAGCGCGGGCTTGCCGCCCTTGGTCGAGAAATAGAGCGCAGCACGGGTATCTAGGCCCAGCGCCCGACGCATGGCCTGGGCGTAGATGAGCGTTTGGGTATGTGGTGGCAACCAGCGCGGATCGTCGATGGGCGCCGTGCCCGATTCCTCGTCGCGCACCGTGGGGTCGGCGAGCTTAAACTCCTCAACGCCCGTGCGATGCTTGTAGTCGATCACCACGGCACGATTCTCGGCGTCCACGTCCACGCGGTCGATGCGCCCGCCAAGCGGCCAACCGGCATACTCGACCTTGAGCTCGTTGAAGGCGAACTCCAGGTAGCGCGGGGCAAAGGGGGCAAGTGCCTCGGACTCGTAGGCAAGCACACCCTCCAGCTGCGGCAAGATCTCGGCCACCTGGCGTTCCTCCACCGCAGAGAGCGGCACCAGCGGGCCCTCCGTGCCGCGCTTGCCGGCGTGCTCGGCCAACGTCTCGTCAAAGACCTCGTGCAGCAGCTCCTGTGCGCGCGGCAGATTCTCGGGCGTCACGCGCTCCATGCCCTCTTGGGGCAGACGGGCATGCAGATACTCCAGCACGTCGTGGACAAAGTTGCCCTTTTCCATGTTGCCAAAGCCCGCGTCGATCGACTGGGGCTTCACGCGGTACGAGACGAACCAGCATAGCGGGCAGGTCGAATAGGCCTCGATCTGCGAGGCGGACGTCAGACGCGGCACGAGCGGCGCGTCCTCACCCTCGCCATCGCGACGGCGCAGGACCAAATACGGCACGGCCTCGGCACTCAGATGCTGAGGGGCTTCACAGGTCACGCGCTCGCGCTTGAGGCCTTCACCTGCCGCGGGATCAAAGTCGGCGATGATATCGCCCTCGCCCACGCGCATGGGCTTGGCAGCGCCAGCGGCCTCGGCATGTGCCCACAGCTCGGTCCATACGGCTGCCGGGTAGCACTCGCGTGCCTGGCGATCGTGCGTCACACGGGCGAGCGCGACCGGACCGCTCGCCGCCTGCATCGCACGGCCAAAGCGCACGCGCAGCAGGGCAGCGGGCTCCAAAGACACGCCGTCGCGGCGCAGCTCGGCTGTCAACGTGGCAAGCGGGCCCTCTTCGTGCGAAAGCGGATAGCTGTCCAGGTCGACATCGGCAAACAGCACGGCATCGTAGCTGCCAGGGCGAAGAACCGACGCATCGGCAAGCGACGCGAAGCGCACTTGTGCTCGTGGTGTGCGATCGACCTCATAGGTCTCGTAATCGTAGGCGGTACTGCGCTTGTCCACCTTGGTTCGAACGCCGTCGAGAACCGGCACGGTCGCGGCCTGCGACACGTCGAGCGCGCGAGCATCGTTCATAAGGATGTCGATGGCATGGCGCAGCAAAGCCGTCTCTGCCTGGCGACGGGCCTGGCCGTCAAGGCCGCCTAGAGCGCGATCGGGCAACGCCTCGGCAACGGCAAGCATGGCCTTAAGCGCCGTCACGGGCTTGTCACGCCACAGCGCCTGGAACACGTCCGAGACCACACACGGTACGTTCTTAAACCAGTTATCGTCGCTCGTCGCCTTGCGCGCGCCCCTCACCTGGCCCTGAACGCTCTGCAGCAGGCTCTTGACGCCCGCGGTAGTCTTGCTGCGCGAGAGACGCATATTCTTATCGAAGGTACGGGCATTGACGGCATCAGCGCCCGAAAGCGGACTGTAGATCCAGTCGGTAAGCTCCGGCGCGGGCCACCACTCAGTCTTGGAAGCGGTGCCCTCGTCGGCGGCTTTCATACGCTCGATCAGGTTGGCGAGCGCCGTAAACTGCCTGCCCGCGATGGACTGGGAAAACGCCGTGAACTCAGTCGTCTCGGCCGCAATGTGACGCGCCGCCAAACGGGCGGCGAGCTCGCCGAACAGCTGGGGTGCCCGGGCAGAAACGACGAGCACGCGCACGGGGTCGGCGGGCGTTGCAGTAGCTTTATCGGCCTTGGACTCCTTGTGCGCTTTCACCAACTTATCGATGGCGTCCGCATAGACATGAGCACGGGCATGGGGGCCGGCGACCTCAATAAAGGCAGGCTGAGCGGCGGCCCCGCAAGCGACATCAGACGCGACGGCGTCCTCCCCCAGCGGCGCGATCTCAAACAGCGCACCGCGGGCATCAAATGCCGTGGCAAGCTCCTCGCGCATCGCCGCCTGCTCGCGGGCAAGCAGCACGACGACCTCTCCCCCATTGTTCGCCACGGCAGACAGCAGCTCGAGTAGACCGTGCGTAAACGACGTGGTACCGCGCACGCATACGGCGCGGGCGCACGCCGGCAGGCTATCGGCCAGGGCACCGGCCATAGTGTCGGCTGCCTCGCAGGGCTCGACCATATCTCGACGGTCCAAACCGCCCGCGTAGGCACGCAAAAGCTCAAACACACGAGCCTCGGCATCGCTTTTTGGCTCAGGCTGGCAATTGTTGCCACCGCATCGCTCGGCCGTCGTCCCCGCCACACCCGGCAGCACATCGCGGGCCATGCGCGCGAGCATGCGCACCGTGCCCTGGCTACGCGAAAGCGGCTGCAGGTCGGCATCGTCGCGGCGGGCAATCATATCCGAAAACAGCATCTGACGTTGCAGGTTGTCGACGAAACCGCGCCCGTCGCCCAAAAGCTCCCAAAGCGAGCGAAGCCACGATGCGGGTGTCTTGTAGTCGATACCCAGCGAAATGCCGGCTTCCGCCGCATCATGACGGCACAGATCGAGCTCGGCAAACGTTGGTGCCAGCAACACGGCACGCCCGTGACGGGCAATAAGGTCGGCAAGCAGCGCCGACTCGGCATCGCTCAAATCCGTGCCGGCATTGGTGGTATAGATTCGAACAGGCATGGTCCTCCGCTCAAACCGTTCGCAATAATCAATGCATCCATCCTACCCGCCCAAGTGGACACATTGCCACCGCAGTTCCATCTTTTGGTACAAAGCAACCTGAACCCAACGCACCAGCCGATTGCAGGCATATAAAAACCGCCCCCGGAGGGACGGTTCTTCGTAATTCAATGTTGTCGCTGGCCTACTCGCCATCCTCCAACTTAATGAGGATCTTGCGGTAGCCACCGTACTCGCCGTTCAGCGCCTTTGAAACGCGGCTCACCGTGGTGGACGAAGCGCCGGTACGGGCCTGAACCTCAACATAAGGCTCGCCCTCGTCCAAATAGCGCGCAACCTGCAAACGCTGAGAAAGGTCGCAAATCTCGCGCGGCGTGCAGATATCGGTCAAAAACGCTTGGATATCCTTCTCGTCGTCCAAAAGGCTAAATGCGTGGACCAGCTGCTTGACATCAGGCTTGTCAAACATGTTCTCGATAT
>CATYHY010000064.1 GCA_958407085.1 uncultured Collinsella sp.
CATGACAGAAATATATTGCATCCATCAGAAGATGTCAACTATATCTGTCATTATGGAAACCATGTTCGTCATCGCCATGCGGACATAACATTTTCGATTCGCTATTCAAGCTTACTCGGACAGAACCGACTCGGTTTTGTCCGAGTAAACTCGAGCATAAACTGATTCATGCGATACAATTAACTCGGACAAAACCGAGTCGGAAGGAACCGAGTAAGTGGAATTCATTGGCAGGGAGCGTGAGCTCGCCCGTATTAAGAAAACGCTCAAAGCACCCGAGCAGCGCAATGTTCTCATTTACGGCAGGCGTCGCGTCGGAAAAAGTGAGCTCATCAAGCAGGCGCTAACCGATTTGCCGGACGTCGCAACGGTCTATTACGAGTGCCGCCAAACCTCCGAGGCAGACAACCTCGAGAGTCTGTCCGTCCTTGTTGCTGAAGCGCTGAGCTTTCCTCCGCTCGCCTTCACAGGCATCCGCGAGCTCATCGAATTTCTGTTTGCCCAAGCCAAAGACAAGAACATTACCCTTGTTCTCGACGAATACCCCTACTTGAGAGATGCGGTTAAAGGCTTAGACAACATTCTTCAGACCTCAATCGACGCCCACAGGGAAGACTCACGTTTAAACATTGTCCTGTGCGGCTCCTACGTTGAGATTATGAAATCCCTCATCGAGCATGAAAGCCCCCTCTACGGGCGAATTGATCTCGCGCTTGAGCTTAAGCCCATGGATTACTTTGACGCTGCGAAGTTCTATCCCGCGTTCTCGCCCGAGGACAAGGTGCGACTCTATAGCGTTTTTGGCGGCATCCCCTTTTACAATCGCCTCGTCGATCAATCCCAAAGCGTACGCGACAACATCATCGAGCTCGTCACGGAACCTGGCGCACGCTTAGAAAGCGAGGTGCCGTCCTATCTCAACGCCGAGATCTCGAAGATGACCAACGCCAACGAAGTTTTCGGGGCTCTCGCACAAGGGTACTCCCGTTGGGGGGACGTGCTGGCACAGTCGCACGTCTCGAGCGGTCCGGCCATGGCAGACGTGCTCGATAAGCTCATGTCACTCGAAATCGTCCAAAAGCGTGCACCCATCAACGACCCTACGAACAAGCGCAAGTCTGGCTACTTTGTAGTGGATCCGCTTTCGCTCTTTTACTATCGCTATGTTTTCCGCAATGCCTCGGCGCGTCAGCTGCTCGACCCGGAAGTCTTCTATGATCGTCACGTCTCCCAAGACTTCGAGGAAAACTACGTTCCTCATATGTTCGAGGAGATCTGCCGTCAATACCTCGTGCGGCAGAACAGGACCGGCAAGATCGAACCGGCTTTCGACGCCATAGGCAAGTACTGGTACGACGATCCCGCAAACAAAACGAGCGGCGAATTCGATGTGGTAACGCAAGACCCCGAGGGTTACGCATTCTACGAAGCAAAGTTCCTCAAATCCCCCATCACGCAAAGAATGGTCGACGAGGAAATCGCCCAAGTCGAGGCAACGGGGCTCAAGTGCCATCGCTATGGATTCTTCTCCCGTTCGGGCTTCGAAGCTGGCAAAAGCGATCGAACCTTCTTCATCGACCTGCCGCAGATGTTTGGATAGGACAGGACAGGTCCCTCCAGCATTCCAAGCATTCATTATCTAATCGAACGATTGTTCGATGGATTTCGTGTTGGTTGGAATCGTCTGTGGGCTGGGCTATGCTACCTTGACTATCTATATGACTTAAACGCAGCAAGGGAGCACCGAGAGAGCGAGTATGGCAAAAAACACCGCAAACTATGGTAACGACAGTATCCGCCAGCTCAAGGACGAGGAGCGCGTACGCCTGCGCCCCGCCGTCATCTTTGGCTCGGACGGACTCGATGGCTGTGCACATGCCGCCTTCGAGATCCTGTCCAACGCCGTTGACGAGGCGCGCCAGGGCTACGGCAAGCTCATCACCCTTACCGCCTTTCGCGATGGCTCCATTCAGGTAGAGGACAACGGCCGCGGCTGCCCGCTCGACTGGAACCCTTCCGAGAAGCGCTTTAACTGGGAGCTCGTCTTTTGCGAGCTCTATGCCGGCGGCAAGTATAACAACAACCAGGGCGGCGACTACGACTTCTCGCTCGGCACCAACGGCCTGGGCTCGTGCGCGACCCAGTACGCCTCCGAGTACATGGACGTCACGGTTTGGCGCGACGGCAACAAGTACTCCCTGCACTTTAAGAAGGGCAAGGTCGTCGGCGCCAAAAAGAAGGCACTCGAGATTGAGCCCAGCGACGAGGACCGCACCGGCACCACCATCAAGTGGCGCCCCGATCTTGAGGTCTTTACCTCGATTAGCATTCCCCACGATTGGTATCGCGAGACCATGCGCCGTCAGGCCGTGGTCAACGCCAACGTGACCTTCCGCCTGCGCATCGAGGGCGACGATGGCGAGTTTTCCGAAGAGGACTTTTGCTACCCCAAGGGCATCGAGGACTACGTGCTCGAGAAGGTCGGCACCGACTACCTCACCGAGCCTTTCTTTATCGAGGCCGACCGTCGCGGTCGCGATCGCGAGGACCTGCCCGACTACAACGTAAAAATCACCGCATGCATGTGCTTCTCGCGCACCTTCATGATGCAGGAGTACTACCACAACTCATCGTGGCTCGAGAACGGCGGCTCACCCGAGAAGGCGGCCCGCAGCGCCCTCACCAGCGCCATCGACGCCTACATTAAGCAACAAGGCAAGTACAACAAAAACGAGAGCGGCATTAAATGGCAGGACGTCCAGGACTGCCTGGTGCTGGTGACCAACTGCTTCTCCACCCAGACGTCCTACGAGAACCAGACCAAGAAGGCCATCAACAACCGCTTTATCCAGCAGGCTATGACGGCTTTCTTTAAGGAGCGTCTCTCGACCTACTTGATCGAGAACAAAGACGCCGCCAACAAGATCATGGAGCAGGTGCTCATCAACAAGCGCTCGCGCGAGAATGCCGAGAAGACGCGCCAGAGCATCAAGACCAACCTGCAGCAAAAGACCGACATGGCCAACCGCGTGCAGAAGTTCATCGACTGCCGCTCCAAGGACAAGAGCCGTCGCGAGATTTACATCGTAGAGGGCGACTCGGCAGCAGGCGCCATTCGCACCTCGCGCGATGCCGAGTTCCAGGGCGTTATGCCCGTCCGCGGTAAGATCCTCAACTGCCTGAAGGAGGACTACCCGCGCATCTTTAAGTCCGACATCATCATGGACCTCATGCGCGTGCTGGGCTGCGGCGTGGAGATCAAGGACAAGCGCATCAAGAACCTCGGCGCCTTTGACCTGGACAACCTCAACTGGAACAAGGTCATCATCTGTACGGACGCCGACGTCGACGGTTACCACATCCGCACGCTCGTGCTCACCATGCTCTACCGCCTGGTGCCCACACTTATCGACGAGGGCTACGTCTATATCGCCGAGTCGCCGCTCTACGAGATCAACTGCAAAGAAAAGACCTACTTTGCCTACACCGAGCTCGAGAAGAACGGCATCCTTAAGGAGATCGGCGACCAAAAGTGCTCCATCAACCGCTCCAAGGGTCTTGGTGAGAACGATCCGGACATGATGTGGCTCACCACCATGAACCCCGAGACGCGTCGTCTGATCAAGGTGGAGCCCGAGGACGTCACCAAGATGGAGACCATGTTCAACCTTTTGCTGGGCAACGACGAGGCAGGCCGCAAGCGCCATATCTCCGAGCACGGCAAGGAATACCTGGACCAGCTGGACCTGCAGTAGCAGCAAATCGATAACGACGGCCCATAAGAAGTTCAAGAGGAAATCGTGGCAAAAAAGAAGACGAAGAACCAGCCAAAGAAAAAGCAGGTCAACGCCGAGAACGTCATCGGCCTGCACTCCGAGGTCACCGACCAGCCGATCACGCAGACGCTCGAGGTCAACTACATGCCCTACGCCATGAGCGTCAATGTCTCGCGTGCGTTCCCCGAGATCGACGGCTTTAAGCCCTCGCATCGCAAGCTGCTCTACACCATGTACAAGATGGGTCTGCTCAAGGGCGAGCGCCAGAAGAGCGCCAACATCGTGGGTCAGACCATGAAGCTCAACCCGCACGGTGACGCCGCGATCTACGAGACGATGGTGCGTCTGGCGACGGGCAACGAAGCGCTGCTTGCCCCCTTCGTGGAGTCGAAGGGCAACTTTGGCAAGTACTATTCGGGCGACCTGAGCTACGCCGCCTCACGTTATACCGAGGCCAAGCTCTCCCCCATCAGCGCCGAGATCTTCAAGGACATCGACAAGGACCCGGTCGACTTCGTCGATAGCTACGACGGCGCCATGAAGGAGCCGCGCCTGCTGCCCACCACGTTCCCCAACATCCTCGTCTCGGCCAACAAGGGCATCGGCGTCGCCATGGCGTCCGACATCTGCGGCTTCAACCTCAACGAGGTCTGCACCGCCACCATGCACTACCTGCAGGATCCCGACTGCGACCTGCTCGAGTACATGCCCATGCCCGACTTCTCGACCGGCGGCGAGATCATCTACCGCCGCGAGGAGATGGAAAAGATTATCGAGACCGGCCTGGGCAGCTTCCAGATCCGCTCCCGCTGGCGCTGGATTCCCGAAGAGCGCATCATCGAGGTCTACGAGATCCCCTACACCACCAAGACCGATGTCATCATCGAGCGCATCGTCAAGCTCTCTAAGGAGGGCAAGGTCAAGGAGATCGCTGACATCCGCGACGAAACCGACCTCTCGGGCTTGCGCATCGCCATCGACCTTAAGCGCGGCGTCGACCCCGACAAGCTCATGGCCAAGCTCTATCGCTCGACCACGCTGCAGGATTCGTTCTCGTGCAACTTTAACGTGCTGGTCGACGGCTATCCCCGCGTTATGGGCGTGCGCCAGATTCTGCACGAGTGGGTCAAGTGGCGTATTGAGTCCACGCGTCGCCGCATTAACTTTGACCTGGGCAAAAAGTCCGAGCGCCTGCACCTTCTGCACGGCCTCGAGGCAATTCTGCTCGACATCGACAAGGCCATCGCCATCATCCGCGGCACCAAACTCGAAGCCGAGGTCGTGCCCAACCTTATGAAGGGTTTCGACATCGACGAGACCCAGGCCGAGTTTGTCGCCGAACTTAAGCTCCGCAACATCAACGAGGAGTACATCCTCAACCGCACCAAAGACATCGCTAAGCTCGAGGGTGAGATTGCCGAGCTTGAGGAGATCCTCTCCAGCGAGGACAACATTAAGAAGGTCATCAGCGACGAGCTGGCGGCGGTCAACAAGAAGTATGTGATGCCGCGCCGCACGGGTAGGATCGAGCCCCATGAGGTTATCGAGGTAAGCTTGGAGCCCGAGGTCGAGGAGTACCCGGTCACCATCATGCTCTCGCGCGATGGCTACCTTAAGAAGATGACGGACCGCGTGCTCAAGAAGGCCACTACGCTCAAGTACAAGGACGGCGATAAGCCCTTTATCGAGTTCCCGTCCTCCAACACGCACGAGCTGCTCGTGTTTACCAACAAGAGCCAGGTGTACAAGTGCAAGGTTGCCGCGTTTGAGGACACCAAGTCGGCCCAGCTGGGCTCGTACCTGCCGACCGATCTTGAGATGGAACCCGACGAGAGTGTCATCTGGGTCATCGACCCCGAGGACTACAAGGCCGACGTGTTGTTCGTCTTTGAGAACGGCCGCGTGGTGCGCGTCGCGCTTTCTGGATACGTCACCAAGACCAACCGCAAGCGCCTTAAGAACGCCATCTACGGCGGCAGCAAGCTGCTGTATGCCCAGGTGCTCAAGGAGGACCGCAACATCGCGCTGGTCTCGAGCGACTACCGTTTGATGAACTTCAACACGTCGCTGCTCAAGACCAAGACGACCACCAACACGCAGGGTGTCCAGGCCTTTACGGCCAAGAAGGGCCGCTCGGTCACCACCGTCGGCACAACCGAAGAGATCCTTGGCGCCGGCGTCTCGGCCGAGAAGTTCACCGCGCAGAGTCTGCCCTCCGCCGGTGCCCTTATGAAAGAAAACGACATGCCAAGTTTGTTTGATTAGGACGACGGCAGAACCGCCATAGTTTTACAAAGCAGCGGGGCCCGGAGCGCAGCAATATCGCGCCCCGGGCCCCGCTCGTTGCGGAGGTCATCCTCGGAAATGTCGACGATACGGGGGCTTCCCGCACCGTCCTAAGCCGTTAGCAAAACTCGCAAAAGTTAGCAAAAGTTGCAAAAATTAGCAAAACTTGCAAAGGAGCCACCATGGAGTACAGCAAATGGCTCCGCCATGCCAGGCATGCTCGAAGATATTATCGAGCGAACCAAAGAAGCGGCAGATAGCTACCTTTCACAGTCTCACGCGCGCATGAACGGCGTTCAAATTGGTCCAGTGGGCATCGATTGGACATATGTTCAAGAAGCCCAGGGCAACTGGCGCACGTGCATGAATGGCATCTTCAGGCAACTCGAGAAGCATGGCATCGGGCTTCTCTCGAAACGACCTATCGAGAGCTTTCCGATAAAGACATTGAGTTTTTGCTCGCGATGCTGCCCGATTCTGGCCCCAGCAGGGTCTCGGAGATAGCCAAACGCATGGGCGTCGCCAGCAACTACACAAGCCAATACAAACGCCGCCTCCTGGAGGACGGCGTCATTGGAGAGCGCGGGCGTGGTCTCGTTGGCTTTGACATTCCCGCGTTCAGGGAATTCTTGAACGAGAAGGCGTTTTAGCACGCCGGAATTGTCCGCGGAAGCATCAACGCATGGCAATCAGCATTCCTCTTGGTAAGGATAGCAAGCATTTTCCACCAACACCGATTGCCATGCGTTCTTCTTGTCCTTAGGCGAGCTTGCGAGCGAGCTCTCGCACCTCTTCCAACTTGGGCGAGGAGGCCATGCTGTCGCGCTCGGTCATGCCGCTAATGGTGACAATGCCCTGGTCCTCCCACTTGCAGTACGCGCATGTGGCCCTATACATAGCAATCGCCGCATCATAGACGCCCTCGCTGTGGCTATCGAGCAAAAGGGCCGTCTTGGTGAACGGGAAGCCCGTAGCACCGAAGGCGTACAGGCGGTCGATGGCGGCCTTCTCCTGCGCAGTGATATCAAACCAGTAGATAGGCGAAGCGAAGACAACCATATCGGCGCCTTTCAGCGACTCGATCACGTCGGCCATGTCATCCTTCTGCACGCAAGTGCCCTCATGGGCGAAGCAATACTGACACCCCAGGCAACCAGCGATTTTCTTGCTGGCAACACGGACGACCTCGACCGTATTGCCGCCCTCACGCGCGGTCTCGGCAAACGCCTCGACCATGGTATCGGTATTGGCGCCCTTACGCGGGCTGCCGCTCAATACAACGATATTCATAGAAATCTCCCTCCTTCATGCCGCAGGCGCGCGGC
>CATYHY010000065.1 GCA_958407085.1 uncultured Collinsella sp.
TCGCCAAGCTCGTCGTGGCGAGCGACAAGAACAACGTGCTTGCCGACTTCCTGACTACCGGCGTCTACGACCGTAACCGTCCGTTCTTCACGACCATCTCGCCGTCGATGGACATCCTTATTAGCTCCAACCTAGAGCGCATGCTCTACTTCCTGTCCGACGGCGACTGCGAGCTCGTTGCCGGCCTTATGGAGCAGCTGGCACAGGCGGGTCGCTACGAGGTGCCCGCCGAGCTGCTGGCCAAGATTCAGAGCGTGTTTGGCTGCGGCTGGGCCAGCGAGGACGAGGTCCGCGCCGCCATCAAGAGTTGCTGGGATGCGAACGGCTACGTGATCGACCCGCACACCGCTTGCGGTTATCACGTCTTTGAGCAGGTCGCCCCCGCCGTGGGCGCCAAGGCCCGCGTGCTGCTTTCGACCGCCAGCCCCTACAAGTTCCCGCGCGCCTGCTGCGAAGCTCTGGGGCTTAACGTTCCCGAGGACGACTTTGAGGCTATGCGCGTGCTCGAGCAGGCCACCAATACGGTCGCCCCGGCGCAGCTCGCCGAACTCGAGTCCAAGCCCGTCCGCTTCGAAGACGTCTGCGACGTCGATGAGATGGCAAGCTACGTCGAGTCCGCAGCAAAAAAGATGGCTACCAACTAAAACCCCTTATAAGGCGCCGGCGAAAGCCGGCGCACCTTCTTTTTATTTAGCTTTCGGGATGATGACGAGCATGCGAGCGGGTCTGGCCGTTTAGTTCGTCGTGAGTTCCGTACGAGCCGGAAAGCACTTAATGTGCTTTCCGAGCAAGCCAGGACTGCCCGAGCAGCGAACTAAACGGCCAGACCCGCCCAGGAGGACCCACATGATCAAAATCACCGTCCCAGCAACCAGCGCCAACCTAGGCATCGGCTACGACACCCTCGGCATGGCCGTCAGCCTCTACTCGCACTTCACCTTCGAGCGCGCCGACAAGCTCACCATCACGGGCTGTCCCGAGGAGTTCCAAAACGAGAATAACCTGGTCTATGTGAGCTTTGTCGATGCTCTGGCCGCGTGGGGCGAGCCGGCCTTCCCCGTCGCTATCGACATTCAAACCGACGTGCCCGTCGCCCGTGGCCTGGGTTCTAGCTCCACCTGCGTCGTCGCCGGCATCATGGCTGCCGCCGCGCTGACGGGCCACACCGTCGACCGTGCCGAGCTCGTCCGCATTGCCACCGAGGTCGAGGGCCATCCCGATAACGTCGCCCCTGCTATCCTGGGCGGCGCCGTCTGCTCCTTTACGCCGACCGATTCGCTCCCCCAGTGCCTGCGCTACGAGGTGAGCGATCGCCTGCGTTTTATTACCGTGATTCCGCCCTACGAGGTACACACGAGCGAGGCGCGCAAGGTCGTGCCGCAGGAGATTCCGCTCTCCACCGCCGTGTGGCAGATGGGCCGCATCGCCGGTATGACGCGCGGCCTGGAGACCGGCGATCTGGACCTGATTGCCGCCGCTAATGACGACCGCATTCAGGAGCCCTATCGTCGCCGCCTCATCCCCGACTACAACGCTGTGCGCGACACCTGCCTTAACGGAGGCGCCAAGACCATCTGGATCAGTGGCTCCGGCTCGACCCTCATGGCCGTGACCGACGACACCATCGTGGCAAAGTTCCTGCAGGTCAAGCTGCGTGAGCAGTTCCCCAAGTGTGACACGCACATTCTGACGTGCGACACGGAAGGCGCCCAGATCGAATACCTGTAGCGTCCTGCCTCATTGCTCTCACCGGTCCCCTTGGGGCTTCCCCTGAAAACGTCCTCGATCATGAATTGCCCCGTCGTGCGCTTCGCGCGACGGGGCAATTCGATCTGCGGATTGTTTTCAGGGGAAGCCCCAAGGGGACCTGCGCAGCCTCGACAGGATAGTCGCATTCGCTGATTTAATCTTGTGCTCCAACGGTGCCACAGACGAGAGGCCTTCGCGCTGCGGAATAATTTTGAGGGGAACACCCCGACCATCCCTGCGTTTACCTTGCTGAGGATGTCTACAGGGACCCACGCTTTGAAGGGGCGCCGGGCAGATAGGGGCTTTTTAGGTTACATAATAAACTGTTTATCTATGCTACTATTTAACTAGGCATCGCAGTATGGAGGTGGTCAAAGTGTTACGCACACTCAAAGCTTCGTTTTTCCTCTCGATACTTTTGATATTACCGATATGTTTCTCGTTTAGCCCTTCGACTGCTTATGCTGCAGAAAGCGATGCTGTCGCAATTTCTGGCGCAACCCAAGATTTTGATTTAACGAAAGGTCCCGAGCAGTCTCATCAAATCAAGCTTAAGGATGGGACCGTTGCAGTAATAGGAATTAAAAAAACCAATGAACCCAGCCTGATATGGGACAGTTACTACAACAACGCATCTGGAACTTGGACTATCTATTACAACAGTCCTTTTATTTATCGCGAATTCAAGATCAAGATAGCGAACTCGCTCATTACCAGCGCTTGGGGACAAAACTATACGACTATCGGCTGTACGGTAACTAACGAGTCCTTTATATGGAACTCGAAACAGGCGACATATCGACTCAACTATGAATCGATGGGGATGACGTCCGGTATCGCCGTGTTGCAAGCGACCATGGAAGGCAGCACGCTCCACACCTATGCAAACTAGACTCACATCAATTGAGGAAGTTCAATGATCCCAATTCCTGCACGCTCAGACATTATGATCGCTCTCGTTTGGATTCTCGTCGGAGTGCTTATTTGGCGTATCTGCAAATGGGTTAAAAACAAGAAATAGTTGATAAAACGTATATGCCATTTATGCGATGCTTGGGGCCGTTAAATCGGCCCCTATTTCTATAGCTTTTCAAGCAGCAGTCACCCATTTGGAAGTCGCAATTCCATTCATACGATTTCGGCCCTTTAAGCCGCTATCTATTGGTAGGGACTCTTGCTGGTAAGGAGCGCTTACTAGATACAAACCTTGGCAATATATTGGTTTAGGCGGCGCTGGTTTCTTTGTATTCGAAGACTGGCTCTAGGAGATCTTCGATGTTGCAGTGGAGGGCTTTTGCTATGGCTCTTACGCTTGTTACCGAAGCTTCATTGATGTTTCTCTGGCGCTGCTCGTACATTTGGATTGAGCGGAGTGACACACCCGATTCGTATGCTAGATCTTGTTGGGTTTTCTTAAGCTTCTTTCTTGCTAACGCAAGTTTGGTTTGCCTGGACGCTTTTTTCGCCATATCGCAGACGAGGCGAGCCACGCGTTCCTCCGAGGCTTCGTGCCAGGGATAGTACAGACTGCGCAGTGCGTCAAACGGAACGACATGCAGCAGGTCTTCGAAAGACTCCCCTAAACGCCACTGCAGATATGCCAGTATCCAGCCTGTCCAATACTCTGGCGTCTTCTCAAAACGATAGGTGCGATCCGGTATAAACCCGCTCTGATAGCCGGACCTTTCAGCGATAAGCGCGAACAGCTCAACGCCCGATTTTCCCGATACGACCCATGCGTTGCCGCGTTCGAACTCGCGAGCTACGCCGCTCAGGCAAAAGAGTTCAGCAACTTCCGATCCTTCGGCTCCATAATCGTTAACGGCATAATCAAAGCAGTCGCCGAGGTTGTTCATTGCATCCTCGAGGTAGTAGACGGGGTATGTCCTACTCGGCCCACAATCCGTTAACTCTTGGATCATTCAAATCAACCCTCCCTGCCATCAAATCCCTAATGTCGACACCATCAGAGTCAAATCCGTTTACCGTATCCAAGTACTTGCGCCGCGCGTTCTGCTCTCGCCCAAAGCGTTTGGGATAATACTCAAATCCCAAAGCCTGCCTCCAATCGCAGAATGTAATCGCTGAAAACGCACGCTCACTCATAAGCGCGTATTGAATACCTAGGTCTCCTAAAAAACTATCACTGAGGTGATACAGATAGGGGCTTTTGAAAGGTTAGGCCTGATTAGAGGCAAGCCTCGGCGATGCGCTTTTTTAGTTCGTCGATGCCGGTACCGGTCTGGGAGCTTGTGATGATCACGTTTTCGGCCGGGACGTTGAGCTGCTTTTTGATAGCTGCTGCCTGGCGGGCCTGCTGGGTGCGACTGAGCTTGTCGGCCTTGGTGAGGCAGACGATAAAGTTGAACTCATTGCCCTGCAGGTAGTCGATCATGTCATGATCGAGCTTGCTGGGATCGTGACGAATGTCCACCAGCGAGACGACCAAGTTAAAGCTGCGCTCGGAGTCGAAAAAGTCGCCGATAAGCTCGGCCCAGCGGTCGCGCTCGGCCTTGGAGCGACGGGCGAAACCGTAACCCGGCAGGTCCACGAAATGCACGTCATCGGCCTCAAAGAAGTTGATGTTGCTCGTCTTGCCCGGCGTACTGGAAACCTTGACTAGGTTCTTGCGGCCAAAGAGCTTGTTCATAATCGACGACTTGCCCACGTTGGAGCGGCCGACAAAGCTCACCTCGGGGCAGGTGGACTCGGGAATCTGCGAAACCTTGCCATAGCTGGCGACGAACTTGGCAAGCTGGTAGTTAATGGAATCGGCCATGGACGCTCCTTGGTCGTAGGTTCTTACAAATAGACGCGCTATTGCGCAGCGGCAATGCGGCGGACGATATCGAGCGTGATGTCACTTGCGACACGCGCGTACTCGAACAGATCGAACTCGCGCTCGCAAATTGCATCGTACGCCTCGTCACAATTATCGCTGATAGCGCGCAACACCAGGCAATCGACACCATTTTTGGTTGCGACATGGGCAATTGCCGCGCCCTCCATGCCGACACAATCGGCATGCGTCGCCTCGATAGCGTCATTGCGCATGGTGGCGCCCGTCACAAAGCGGTTACCCGTGGCAATCGTGCCGACCAGGAACTGCTTGGTGCCCTCGTTCGAAGCGACTGCATTTTTCGAAGCGTCAACAAACCCACGCTCAGCAAGCGCGTCGGCGGCAATATCGACCAGCGCGGGCGTCGAGCCAAACTCCTCGAGCCCCGGTGCGGACTCGGCGATAAGCGCGGTATCGGTATCCAGATAGCGTAGGCGTTTGCCAATGACCACGTCGTCGATATGGAGCTTGGGGTTCAAACCGCCCGCAATGCCCGAAAACACAACAGCCTGCGGAGCATACTTGCTAATGAGGTGCTGTGTTGCAGCGGCGGCGTTCACCGTGCCCATGCCCGCCGTTGTGGCGACAACTGTCAGGCCGTCGAGCTCACCGCTCACAACGGTCAAGCCTGCCTCCCGTGCCTCGCAAACGTCGCTCAGCTCTTCCTTAATCTGCATGATCTCTTTTTCGAGCGCACCGATAATCGCGATGGTAGCCATACCATTCCCCAAACCTATACGAAATTCTCAACCAAGGTATGGTACCAGCATTTTGTTTGACCTCGCCAAACGAACACGCTAAGCCAGTGCAGCTCGCGTATCAAACAGAGCCTTTGCAATCGCAGCCGTAACCTCGCTCGAACGGTCGCTCGATGGCATCGATGTCATGACGCTCATGACATAGGTACGGCCATCGATGTCGATGAGGCCTGCATCGCATGTCGAATAGTAGCCGTCCTCGCTGATCCAACCCGCTTTGTTGCGCACCAAGACCTGATCGTCCGCAATGCCATCGCGAATAAACGAGCGCGATGTTGATGCCAAAAGGTCTGACAACCACTGTGAAGTCTCGGTATCCGTGCTCAGATACTCGCTCATCTCGCGCCATAACCTGGCAGAAGTGCGCGGGCAGTAGGTCGGAAAATCACTCATCGGATCGAGCGCGGTATCGTAATCGATGTCAAGACTGACAATCCAATCCTCGTAACCGGCATGGTCAAACGCCGCGCGTAACGCAATAAACGAATCGTTATCCGAATTAACGACCGCGGCCTCGATCAGGTCGTGCACCGTCTGCCAGCCCATACTGTAACCACCATACGTGGCTAAAGGCCAATCGAGCGACACCTGACCCGATTCGACCAACGTCTCGCAAATATAGAGCGCATACAGCGCCTTGTAACTGCTCGCTCCATACACCTCGACATCGGCGTTATACGTCACGCCTCTACCGCTCGATAGGTCGTAGAACACTACGCCCACTTCACCCAGCTCCTGCGCCCGGCTCAGGGCATCCTGGAGCGAAGCAAGGCTCTTATCCTCCAAGGTAGGAATCTTGTTATCCACCAACGAGAAGGTCTGAACGGTATCACTCGAAGGGATATCGTTGAAGTCCACCTTCGAAAGTCTCGTCTTGAGATCTGCCGACGCTTTGGACTTTGAAACCTTTTCGTTTTGCAGCTGTACCGTTGACGCATCTGAGCGCACCGTTCGCTCCGAGGCATAGGTTTTAGCGGTAATTCCGAGGATAATGACCGCTAACGCTAACATTCCTATGGCGGCAATCTTCACCCCGCGAATGCGAGCGTCGGCAAGGCCACGCAAAGACGTGCCCTTCGTCTCATATCTGCTGCTATGCTGCGGCACATACTCATCCCGCGATGCGTTGTTTCGCACGTGGTCTCCTGACTGCTACCGTTTATATACGAGCAGCATGATACCGAGCAGGCATTTCTTTCCAAAGATATTCAGCGGCGTTTAAGGTGTCTTTAAAGAAACCACAAGCGTATTTATCCAAATGGCACGATTCTGTTGCGCATCTCACCGCAACCTTGACCAGTCTTTTTGGGACGGGGCTCTTTAGCAATCAACTAGGTGCCCAGGGGCACTCATTTAAGTCTATCCCCAATGAGTGCCCTTGGGGAGCGAAAATGGCCCGCTAGCCAATGGCGTTTTTGAGTTCCGCGCGGCGCTTTTTCATGCCCATCATGACGGCGTTGCGCAGCTCGGGCATGCGCGCGGTATCCATCTGGGGCACGCCCTCAAGCTTATAGGGAATCCCCAACTGCTCATATTTGACGACACCCATGGTGTGATACGGCAGCATCTCCAGACCGACCACGTTGTGCCATGGAGCGATCAGACGACCGAGTGCCTCGCACTCCTCCACCGTGTCGGTAATGCCCGGCACCACCACGTGGCGGATAACGACCTTAATCTTGCGACGTGCAAGCTCATCGCCAAACGCCAGGATGCGTGCGGGATCACAACCGGTCAACTTTTTATGCTCGACCGGGTCGGCATGCTTAATATCGAGCAGTACCATGTCGGTCTCGTTGAGTACGGCATCGAACTTCTCGGGATGCGCGGGATCGAACGCATAGCCGCAGCTATCCAAGCAGGTATGCACGCGGCCATCGGGGTTGTTGTGCATTGCACGGAACAGGTCGGCCAAAAACTCAGGCTGTAGGAGCGGCTCGCCGCCGGACACCGTAATTCCGCCGCTGCGATAGAACTCGTGGTTGCTCTGGAACTCGTCCATCAGGTGCTCGACGGTCACCATGGTGCCGCCGT